>JAHIRX010000009.1 GCA_018818485.1 Patescibacteria group bacterium | reverse complement strand
TCAGCAGCCCAGTCATTAAGTCCCTTTACAATTGCCTGCCTGCAAGAGGTTCCAGTAGAGTTAGACGGATTAACGTCCCATCCATCAAATGTTACCTTATCCTCAGCATTAGAATTGTATTCGCCAATAGCGTACACTATCTCAAATGCTAGATGATTTACATCATCTCTTGCGCAACTATGGATAGAGCCATCACAATCCTTACCTGGCCAGCCGTCCATAGCGATCATCATATTAGATAGCTCACTAGCACATATTTCTGAGGCGGCCTTAATATTACCTCCTACAGACTTTTCCATCACATCATTGCAAACGGCAACAGAAACAAAATCTAAAGAATCGAGAAAATCCCGAATCTGTTCTGGTGCAGGTCCTTTTGCAGTTTCGTCTGGCGTGCAAGCAGTAAAAAGCAGGGTAATTATAAACAAGAAAAGTAAAAACTTTCTCTCTTCCATTTTAAGCCTCCTTTTGGCTTTCTATTTATTTATTTAAAAAAGAAAAACGCACCTATTTGTGCAGTGCTTTCGTACCGTGATTATATCCCTAACACCATGTTTAGTCAACTATAGGGTATACACTAGAGGATTAGAATTTAAGAAAGTTAAATAGTAAAAACCTTGTAACTAAAGGGCCTAACCCACCTGGAGATGGTGAAATAATACCTAAATGATCTAATTCTGAGTCTAAATCTAAGTCCCCTTTTACCTTCCCACTTACTACACTAGATCCATAGTCCAATATATGACAACCTTTGACTACGTTTTGGCCTTTTACTAAGCTTGGATTCCCGGCACTTAATACTAATAATTGATAGTTTAACTCGCACCCTATTCTGTAATCTGATAATAGATTAACATTTGTATTTTTTTGTTTTAAGTAATGAACAACAGGTTTACCCACTAGATACCCGTCACCTATCACACATGTATCTAATCCGTCTGTGTCTATTTTGTTTACATCTAGAAAGTATTCCAATGCTCTAACAACTGGAGACAACCTTGCGAAGTTACCTGAATAATATATTTCCTGTGCCTTTGGAGATATCAGATCCACATCCTTATCTAAGGGTATTAATTCTAAGACTTTGTTTAAAGTTTCTCTAGGTAAAGGTAGTTGTATTATTCCTCCACTTACATTGTCATTGATAAAAATATTTTCTACTTGAGTAAATATGTCCTTATCAGCAATATCTTCACTTATTCTGTGTACTTCAATAGGTATTCCCAGACGATTACAAAGCCTTTCTTTTATACCAACATACTTTTCTGACGCAGGATCACTCCCAATCAATATTATTGCTAAAGATTTATTTATTGGATTACTAGCAAGATGTTTTCTTATCTTTTCATCTAGTAACTCCGCATACTTTTTGCCATTAAAAAATTCCATATAAGAAATTCTACCAAACAAAAACCCCGCAATTGCGAGGTATGAGTTCGACCCAACGTGCCGTTTGAGCAGAGTGCTCGGCCGGATCTCCGTTTGAATATAAGTGGGTACTGCAATCTAGCTGTAAACCCAGCTAGATATGTAAGTTCCCGCTCCGGATGTAACGTTGGAAGATTCACAACGGCCATTTTCACGAGCACATTAGGTAACAATAAAATGTTACCAATATAGGTATTTTGTGTCAAATAACTAAAGGCTGGAGATGCTCTACCTAAAACAAATTATAGACCTAGTAGATTCATTGTTCTACCAACTAATGGAGCGATTAAATTACCTGTAGAACCAGTCACTATTAGAAAGAGTAAAATATAGACTCCAAAGGGTTGCATTTGTTGCCATTGTATAGCTAAGTTATTTGGAAGTAACCCGTGAACTACCTTAAAACCATCTAAAGGATGCGCTGGAATTAAGTTAAAAAAGCCAAGCATTAGGTTATATAAAATAGTTAAGTACAAAAAACCACCAAACAAAGTAGTTACTCCTCCTGTTAGTTTTATTACGAAAGATAAAACTATTGCTAGTAAAAAATTAGAAAGTGGCCCTGCAAATGAAATTATTGCAGAATCTCTTTTAATATTTTTAAGATTAAACGGATTAAAAGGAACTGGTCTTCCCCACCCAAAACCTGTAAACATCAAGAATATTATACCTAAAGGATCGAGGTGTGCTTTAGGATTTAATGTTACTCTACCAAGCTTCTTAGGAGTACTATCACCAAGTTTGTAAGCAGTAAAAGCGTGAGAAAACTCATGAATTGATATGGAAACAATTAAAGCACCTGCAACTAACACAAAAATTATGGGATTTTGAAACAGTAAATCAAGCATATGTACTGGATTATACCATCAAAAATATTGAGAATATGCCAAAATGATGCTAGAATGGGCGGCGTGAAAGGCTTACTGAATTTTACAAAACAATCCATAGACGAACTCAAGAGAATTGAGTGGCCAAAAAGAAAAGAAACTGTTAAACTAACTGGCTACGTCATTGGAATTAGCTTAGGTGTAGGTCTTTTAATTATGCTTTTTGACTATATATTTAAAGAACTGTTAACCTTAATACTTACTAAATAATATGCCAAGTGAAATAGAAAAAACAATTAAAGATCTCACAAACGAGGATAACGTTATTGTTATCAGCGATAAAGAAAATAA
This sequence comes from Patescibacteria group bacterium, assembly GCA_018818485.1. Lineage (GTDB taxonomy): Bacteria > Patescibacteriota > WWE3 > UBA101185 > UBA10185 > JAHIRX01. The sequence continues at coordinate 15,377 of JAHIRX010000009.1, read as the reverse complement.
AGATGCACACTGGTATGTTATCCATACTTACTCAGGGCATGAAAATAAGGTAGCGATCACTCTTAAAGAAAGGGTAGAGGCACAAGGACATATGGATAAAGTATTTAAAATATTTGTTCCCCATCAACAAAAAATCGTTGTTTCTGAAGGTAGGAAGAGAACTGTTGAGGAAAGACTTTTCCCCGGGTACGTTATGGTTAATATGATTATGGGAGATGACGCCTGGTACGTTGTTAGATCAACACCGGGAGTTACTGGATTTGTTGGAATGGGCTCTACCCCTACCCCACTTCCTGAAGAAGAAGTTAAAACTTTAATGAAATTTACCAAAATGGAGGCTCCTAAGTTTGAAGCTAAATTCAGAGTTGGAGATTCAGTTAAAGTAAATGACGGGCCTTTTAAGGACTTCTTAGGTAAAGTTGATGACGTTAATGACGAACAAGGTAAAGTTAGAGTACTAGTATCTGTTTTTGGAAGAGAAACTCCTCTGGAACTTGACTTTGCACAAGTATCCCAGTTATAACTAATATCTTATGCCAAAACCTAAAGGCAAAAAAATAAAAGCTGTAATAAAACTTGCAATAGAAGCTGGAAAAGCAACACCCGCTCCTCCAGTTGGACCCGCATTAGGTCAACACGGTGTTCCTATAATGGAATTCTGCAAAGAATTTAATGCTAGAACTCAAAAAGAAGAAGGAAACGTTATTCCTGCAGTTTTAACAGTATTTGAAGATAGAACTTTTAAATTTATAACAAAAACTCCAGTTTCTACTCACCTCATTAAAAAAGCAATCAATGTTACTAAAGGATCCAGTGTGCCAAACAAGGAAAAAGTAGGAAAATTAAGTAAATCACAAATAGAAGAGATCGCTAAAATTAAAATGCCTGATCTGAATACAAAGAGTTTAGAAGAGGCAGTAAGAATAGTAGAAGGTACTGCAAAATCAATGGGAGTTGAAATAGAAAAATGAGAGACACAAACGAATACAAAATTCCAGATGCAATAAAAAGAGTAAAAGAAACATCAAAGACCAAGTTTGATGCCTCTGTTGAAACACATATTAATCTAGATATTGATCCTACTAAACAAATTGTGAGATTTCTAATTACGCTACCCCACGGAACTGGGAAAACTCAAAGAATAGCAGTACTGTCTGATAAGAAAGTTGAAAAAGCAGATATTAATCTCTCTGAAGCGGATCTTTCTAAGATTGAAAAGGGTGATATAAAACCTGGAACTGACTTTGATATTTTTATTACCCAACCAAAGTTTATGCCTAAAGTTGCAAAAATAGCAAAAATATTAGGCCCTGTTGGATTAATGCCTAATCCTAAAAATGGTACAGTTGCTGAAAACATTGAAAAAGCTGTAGAAGAATTCAAGGCAGGAAAAGTCGAGATAAGAACAGAGCAAAAGGCACCAATAATTCATATTGTTATTGGTAAAGTTAGCTTTGGAGAAAAAGAATTAGAAGAAAATTTACAAGAAATAATCAAGACCCTAAAACAAAACAAACCTCAAAAAGCAAAACCTAGTTGGATTAAAAGTATATTTTTAACATCTTCAATGGGACCCTCAATTAAACTCTCTCTGGAGGATTAAATTCCCACATAAATATTCACTTTATTACTCATTACATAAAGTACTCCTTTTTCTATCTCATATTTTTGTTCATCTTTTGTTCCAATATTGAAGACAAGATAGTTCTTTATTAAAGTTATGAAGTTAGTGTGAAAAGGTAGTACGTCAAATACTCCCCTTTCATTTTTAGATGTTACTGTCTTTACAGCACCTTCAAACAAAGTTTTTTCCTTTGTTTTTATTGTTGCACTTATGAACGATTCCTTCGAAAAACCTTGCTCATCCATTCTTTAACTCCTTTGCAGAACCAATAAAACTAAATTTCTCTTCTGTAACATTGTCATATTTCCCCTCCATAATATCTTTCACATCATCTACCGTGTCATCAACTTTTACGTAGCTACCTGGTCTTCCAGTTTGAGCTGCAGTAACGAAGAAATTCTGTGTCATGTAGTTTTTTATCTTTCTTGCTCTCTGATAAATAACTCTATCTTCTTCGGAAAGTTCTGATTCACCTACTAAAGACACTATTCTTTCTAGAAGTTCGGCCTTCTTAAGTAAACTTCGGGCTTGATTAGCAACGTAGTAGTGTTTGGTTGAGACATTTCCAGGATTTAAAGCGTCTGAATCAGATGCAACAATATCAATAGCAGGAAGCCTTCCATCTCTATAGACCTCTCTTGATAAAACAATCGAAGAATCTAAGTATCCAAATACCGATTGTGCTGCTTGGTCAAAAAGGTCATCTTCAGGAAGATATATTGCTTCAATAACTGTTATAGAGTTATCTTTTTTAGAAACCAATCTTTCATGAATATGTGCTATCTCAGATGCTAGAGTTGGTTGGTACCCATCCTCTGATGGAATATTATTCATAATCAAACTTAATTCGTTTCCAGCCTGAGCAAATCTAAAAATATTATCCATAAAAAAGAGTACATTCTTACCCATATCATCTCTCATATATTCTGCTACGGTAGTTGCTGCATGGGCAGTTAAAAACCTCACAGAAGCACTTTCTCCCATAGGTCCAAAGATAAGTGAGACAGATGGAAGAACACCTCCTTTTTTAAGTTCATCGTAAAGTTCGTGTCCTTCACGTGATCTTTCACCAACTCCACAAAAAACCGAAACATTCTTTACTGGGTCCCTATTAACAATGTTGTTCAATATTTCAGTTAGTAACACTGTTTTTCCTACTCCAGAACCACCAAATAGGCCTACTTTTCCACCCGACACTAAAGGTGCAAAGAGATCTACAACCTTAATTCCAGTTTCTAGAAAGTCAACTTCTGCATTAATTTCAGAGTAAGTAGGAGGGTTTCTAAGTATCTCTACTGTTTTATCTGCATTAATTGGACCTTCACCATCTACTGGTTCACCAAATAAATTCATTACTCTGCCAAGTACACCTTTCCCTACAGGTACTTTAAGTCTCTCACCAGTATTAACAACTAAACTTCCTCTTCTTACCGCAGAAGTGTCTTGAGAAAGATTTATACAGAAAAACTTGGAGACATCAGATGACTCAATTACCTGGAATTTAATGGAGGGATTATCAACCAAAACTAGCACATCATAGATATTAGGTTTAGGATCACTATTAAATTCTATTTCAACAACTACACCTCTTACTCCGATAACTTTACCTTTGTTTTTTTCTAGTTCCATAATATTCCTCCAAATATACTTGATTGCAAAGAAGAATTAATATCTTTATGCTTTGTTTTTTTCTTTACAAAGTCAAGTTTTTCTAGTCTATCATCAATATTTTCTGCAGCTTGATCAAGACTTACCATTCTTGATGCAAATTTACTTAAGCCTGATTCAAAGACAACCTGTTCAAATAAAAGTGAGAGAATTTGCTTCTCAAAGTGTTCTGCAACCCTCTCAACCGAGGGCTCAAATAAAAACCTTGCATCATAACCACTTAATCCTTCTTCAATCTTTAGAACCTCTCCAGTAATGTTAGTTTTATCTGGAGTTTGAGCCAAAATACTCTTAAAAACACCGTGGTAAACATTAACATTCGAGTAGTCTATTACACTATCAAGAAGTCCTTTAATATTTTCTTCATCAATACCCTTGTCTGTCATTTCAAAGAAAATATATGTTTTTTTCATCCCGGAACTATCATAAAATCTTTTTCCCATTCTTCCAACAATAACAATATCTGTTTCTTTTCCCTTCAAGTCTTTTTCAAATAATTCAAAGGTCTTCCTAATAACATCACCGTAAAGACCTGTATTTGAGGAAAGAAGTACAGATATCGTTTTCCCATTTGTATTTAATATAGTACCTTTCATAGTTTCTCCTAAAGATTCTCTGTACACCTTGTATGAAAAGGCAATATATCCAAAAGCTTCGTTTAGACCTTGCATGAATTCACGTCTTGATAAGACTGACTTCTTAACTTTTCTCATTCTTACTGCGGCAATCTCTTGATAGGCCTCTACTAAACTAAGAAGGCCCCTCATAGAATCTATTTCTTGTTCTATGGCTTTATCTCTTTTCATGAGCTTTTTCCAAATAATTTAATATTTCTTCGTGTTGCGCACTAATTTTTCCTAAAAGACTATTAAAATCATTACACCCATCTACAACTTTTCTTATCTTCTCCTTAAATACGGGATCTTCTAGATACAGCTTTTGCGCTGTGGTTTTATAGTATGAAATTTTTCCTTGAGTCATATCTTTAAGAAGCTGTGCCCAGATTAGAGTAAACATTACCAGTTGGATATCAAGAGAGTACACCTCATTAATGGCTTGATCGAAAAACCTATCAATTCTTTTTCCCATCTCAAGAGTTGCCTTTATACCCTCATTAAGCTCTGCTCCAAAGTGGATAAATCTCTCTGTCTTTCGATGAAGGTAAAAAAAACTAGAGAGCTCTCTATTTACACCCCATCTTACGGGAGTTTGTGTCTGCCTTCCCACTCTTGTTACAGATAAAAAGTAATTAATAGCTGGTCTTTTACCCGCTTTGTACGAAGACTCATCAAAGAATATATGTCCATCTGTGATAGACATTAAATTAGTTTGAATATACCCAGTAATATCTCCCTCTACAGTCTCTGCAATAGGTAAACATGTAATAGATGCCACTTTATTATCTGCAACTTTAAAATTACCAGCCCTTTCAAGTAATCTTGAGTGAGTATGAAATATATCTCCAGGATAAGAGTCCCTTCCTGGAAACTTTTTAGCAATTAAAGAAATCTCTCTATAATACTTAGCATGGGTGGTTAGGTCATCTAGAATTAGCAAAACATCTTTCCCCTTATCTCTAAAATATTCAGCTATTGTCATAGCTGCGTAGGGTGTAAAGTATATATACCCCAAAGGATCTGAAGATGAGGAACCAACTATAATTGTGTTATCCCTAATACCGTTAGCGTCAATAAAGTTTTCAACAAATTTAATATCTTGTTTCTTTTTACCTATAGCTGCATATATGCAAATTGTCCCTTCTTTAGCTTGAGAAAGGAGTACTTGAGATGTAAAAATAGTCTTACCTGTGTTTCTATCTCCAATAACTAGCTCTCTTTGACCTTTTCCAAGGGGAATTAGAAAGTCAACTAAGGTAACCCCCGTTCCTAAAGGCCTACTTACCCTTTCTCTTTTGTCTATTCCCCAAGGAGTGATATCAATTCTTCTTTTCTCCTCAAGACCTGAGACTACCTTATTCTCATATAAAGACTCTCCTAAGGCATTTACTACATTTCCTAGGAGCCCTTCCCCGACAGGTATCTCTAGTAACTCTCCAGATCTAGTGGCTTGAGTTCCAATAGGTACTGGTTCATTACTTAAAACCATAACTTCGGCATGTTCATCAAAAAGAGCTGTAACAGCCCCCATATGACCTGATTCAAAGTATACTAGTTCCCAGCTTTTTACATTAGGAAGACCACTTACATATACAACTGGGTGCATTACTTTTTCTACAAAACCGGTTTCTCGAGTCTTCTCGAGATATTCACTAAATTTTTGCTTATATTTTTCCTTTAAAGACATCTTTTGACATTAAATAGTTACGAATGTATTCCTTTAAGGAGACACTTAAATACTTTCCCTCTATCGAAAAACCTGTATCGAGTCCTCCCGATTCATCAATTTCTAAATTAACTAGGTAATCTTTGTACCCAGCTTTATCAAAAACCTTTTGAACTTGCTTTAAAAAATTATCAGAGGGTTTAAATGGCATTTTAATATTTATCTCCTCTGTGTTTAATATTTCCTTTTTTAGTGTTTCTAAATTTCCTCTTAGATCATTCATAGATATATCTTTTCCTACTTTGTCTAGTAATAAGATGAACCACTCAGGTTTCTCTTTAGGAAAGAGACTTGTCAGGGAAATCTTTTCTGTTGTCTTGTAAGATTCATTTGATATTCTGTCTACGAAGTCAGAAAAAGCCCCTGCGGCCTCTTTAGTACTTAAAGCATCTATGAATGTCTCTTTAAATTTGTTGTCTAGTAGGCTACTCATGGTTATTACGGGAGGGACTAACTTTACTCATTAGAAGAAACATCTTTTAACCCCGACTTTCTAACTTGTTCATCTAACAACTTAAGAACCATTTCTTCATACTTTGGTTGATCTAACTCTTTTCCTATCACTTCTAAATATATATTTGATAAGATATCCAAGACCTTGTTGTTTAGCTCTTTTAGCTTCTTTTGCCTATATGTGTCAATTTCTGCTTCAACTTGGGCGTAATCTGCCTTTACCTTATCTTCTAGCTCCTCTTTTGCTCCCATTGTTTCCTCTTCAAGCATTTCTTTAAACTCTGTAATGTCTGAAAGAGCCTCTTTTTTTAGTGTTTCTGTTGTTTGAACTAGGGTTCTAATGTTTTCTTCGCTACCTTTTTCTACTGCAGATTTGAAAGTTATTAGAAGCTCCTCGATGGATTTCTTAAGATAATCTTCCTGCCTTTTATATACGTCTCCAATACGAGCGTCTAGCTCTTTTTTAGCCGCATCGGTAAGAGAGTACGTACTGTCCATCAGAGTCTGTGCTTTAGATTGAGCCCTGCTCATTATCCTTAAAGACTCTGCTCTTGCTTTATCTAAGATCTTTAAAGCATCCTGGTAAGCACTCTCTCCTAGCCCCTCATCTGAATTAATTCCCTTTCTTTTTTCAAAAATAGTGATTATTAAGATTAGAAATAAAGATATAGCTAGAATTAGAAACACAATAACAATATAGCTAGGAATTTCCTCAAAAAAGAGTAAGTTTGCGATGATACTAGGCAGGTTTGAACTCATACAAATATTATAGAAAAAGTTTCGTCTAAAAGAAAGGATAAGATTTGATAAGCTACAAAGTAAGAATTAGATATGCAATGCCAACCCCCATTGCCATAATTATAAATGTTAATGCAAAGTTAAAAACTATGACCTTTCTAATTGCAGATCTAGCTAACGGGTTACGACCTAAAGCTTCAACACTAGAACCTGTGATTCTTCCGAAGTTACCAAACCCTATTACGAAAGAAGAGAACACTACAGCTATAGCTAACAAATATCTTAATGCTTCTATAGGAGTCATAAATGGAGATGCTAAACTACTCTTTATTATGTCAAGTAAGTTATTACTAAGTGTTTTATCAATAAAGCCTGTCTTTATATCCAACATTATGTATATCTGTCCTATATCATTACTATTCTGAGGTACATATTCTTCTAGAGCTATCCCTAAAATATAACCGTTATCCTCTGCTTTAACCCCTACACCAGGAGTGTCAGAGCTTGTCACATAGTCTCCCTCTGTAATTTCTCCCTTTACATTAATAAGAACCTCACCGTAGGAAGATATAAACTGGTAGTTTTCTAAATTACGGTCCTCTAAAGCCAGCTCAGGATCTATTACAATAACTCCTACCATCATAGGATCATAGGGAGTGGCCGTAATTAGGTATTCCCCATTGCTGTAACTGACTATATCACCCCCAGTACCTACACCACTAGGGAAAGGGATTGATACTGCAGTGTCATAAGCAACACCATAAGTCTTAGTAGTAAATAGAAAAGGAACGAGTAAGAATGCAAATAATTTAATCAATATCTTTGACATTGATATAAGAGTAAGTTAAAAAATATGGCTAGTCAACATTGACTTACTTACTCCCCTATCTCTCTAAAAACCAACCAAAAAGAGACCAAAGCAGAGAAGCTTAACTGATTGCTAATAAAAGTAAGACAAAATGGAAAAATTAAGAAAGCAGATGAATGCCTCAGACTAAGGTTGGAAATCGTTGACATAGTTTAATCAACTATCTATTATTATCATATTGGAGACTTCTCAAAAGCTGTAATTTCAGCTTTCTAGATGTCGACTGCCTATGCAAGATCCTGCCTTTAGAAATACAACAAAATTTACTCGTAAGTCTCAACAAATTGGTACCAACTATGTCAAAATTACTTGGGCCTCTAGACTACTAGGCATTTCTCCACACACACTAAGAAGATTAGAAGAAAAGGGTGATATTATTCCTGTTAGACTTCCAAATGGACACAGACTCTACAACATTGATGATGTAAAAAAACTTCAAGAAAAAATCCAAAATAAGCAATATGTAAAAGAAGAAAAGTATGAAGAAAGAAAAGAGAAAGCTAAATCTAAACACAAACACCACAAAGATAAAACAAAATACTTCGAGCTAAACGAAAAATTAGAAACAACTATAAAAGGTGTAAAAAATCTAAATAACCTTCTTTTAGGTATTTTATTTCTATTCTCAATCTCACTTTTTACAGCAACTTTAGGTACAGACCTACCCTACTCTTTAAAAAATATTTTAGGATCAAAAGATAGACCAAAAACAGCAAGTGTTAGATCTTCTGATGTACTTGCAGCCAAAGGAAAAATAACGGACTTTATATTTAACGTTAATATTCCAAGCATCTTTAATGCTGAAGTTACTACTGGAGAAACTTTAACTGCTGAAGGATTAGTAAATATATTAGGAGGGCTAACAACAAACACTCTAACTTTCACTAACCCAGCAACAATGAATAACCTTTTAGGCATTAATGACACTACTAAAACCACACTAGAAGAGGCTTTAAACATTAATGGAGAGGTTACAGGAACAGGTTTAGGTGATGTTGTTATAGCAGATGGGGTTATAGATGAAACTAAACTAGCTAGTGACATAGCATATGATGGAGATTTTGATTTCACAGGAACAATATCTATAGGTGGGAGCCAAATTAGTGCAACAGCATCTGAATTAAATTACTTAAGTAGTGCTGCTGTTTCTACAGGAGGTATAATTTTTGGAGATGGTTCTAAATTTACTCAAGATTCTATTAGCTTTTTCTGGAACAATACTTTAAAAAGGCTTGGAATTGGTACTAATTCCCCTACTGCCTCCTTGGACCTTTTAGGTGCTACAGCTACTTCGGCAAGTTTAAGAGTTAGATCAGGTACGGCCCCGACCTCACCAAATACAGGTGACTTTTATTCAGATGGAACAAACATTTACTACTACAATGGAGCTACCTGGAACGATCTAACCGACAGTGGTCTTTGGACACTAAATGGGACTGAAGTTTATTACGAAGGTAACGTAGGCATAGGTACAACAAATCCAGGGTATAAACTAGATGTCAACGGCAATACAAATACGACAGGTTTGTACCTAGGCGGAATCCAAGTTACATCTACTGGTACCGAATTAAATTATCTAGATGGATCATCAGTAGAATCTGGGGGTGTTATACATGGAGATGGGTCAAAATTTGCAAACACCGGAACAGCTCCAAACGGTTACTTTTTAATCTCGAAAGGGTCATCCACTCCAACTTGGAATAATCCTGCAGGATTAACAATTGGACAAGCCGATACTTTAGACGGGATAGACTCATTACAATTTTTACGATCTGATGCTACTGACACCTTTGATGTTTCTGGTGGAGGTACTTTATATATTGCGTCTGGAAACTACTTAGATATCTTGGGAAGTTTTTATTTAAACGGTTCTGGTGTAACCGCAACTGCTAATGAAATTAATGTCTTGAACGGTATGACCTCTTCTACATCTGAGCTAAATTACTTAGACGGAATTTCAATATCTTCTATTGGGGTAGTTTATACAGATGGATCAAAATTTGCAAATACTGGTGAAGGAACTTCAGGATATATTTTACAAGCAAACGGGACGGCCCCACCCTCTTGGGTCAATCCAACCGGTATAGATGCTGGAAGTTTAGATGGGTTTGACTCTACTTCATTTTTAAGATCAGATACTTCTGATCAATATACATCGGGTACTTTAACTATTAATTCCGGAGCTATATTTGATGTAGATGGGGACTTACTAATAGCAGATAACGACATAGCCTTTGATAGTGTGTCATATACAAATTTCAATTTTACTAACGATTTTTCTATTAACGATAACAACTTTTTCCTAGACAAACAAACTGCCTTTGTGGGGTTAGGAAACACAGCACCAAGTGAAAGACTTATGGTAAACGGAAGAGTTTATCTTGCACAAACCACTGCCCCATCCCCTACTACAGATAGACTTTATAATGTTAGTGGAAGCTTATTTTGGAATGGAACACAACTTGATACTGGTGGAGTCACTCTATACTCAAATAGTGGTACTGTACCTGCCGGAAGCTATATAGAAGTTGCCCATTCTCAACCTACATTTGATGTATTAGCAACTGGATGGATTGAAGGCATCAGTGGTACTTGGACAGAAATTGATGATTTTGCAGGAACAGACCATAATACTGAAGATCCAGAACTTGTAACATGGTTTAGGATGGATGAAAACTCAGGAAATCTTGATAATGCAGAGGGTACAGCTACAAATGATTTGGTCTCCAAATCTGATCCAAACTATCAAATTATAGGAAAGATTAACTGGGGATTAGAGCTTAGTGGTAACGACTATTTCTGCTCTACCTCAGATCCAGCAACAACTACAACTTGTGATGATAATAATAACTTAGACTTTGAGGATGACTCATTCACTCTAGGAGGATGGTTTAAACATTCTACAATGTCTGGTACAAGTCCTGAGTACATAATTTCAAAATATTCAGACTCTGCGGCCCTAGACGAGCTTGGAGATGGTCTCGATGGAGACATCACAATATCCATTGCTAAGAACATAAATACTGAAACAATAGCTACAGGAAGGAGTTACGCAGACGGAATAGCCTACAGAGTTGTCACTCCAACTGACGGCTCCTCATCTGCAACAAGATACACAACTGTGACACTATCAAATGGTATTGCCGTAGGTGACGAGGTATTACTAATTAATCTTCAGGGGGCTAGTGGAGATGTAGGAGACGTAGGTAATTACGAAATAATGAAAGTAGAATCAGTAACATCTACTACAGTAACATTCACCGAACCGATAACAGTATCCTTCGATGGAACAACCGCATCTAATCAAAAGGTTATTATCCAAAGAATACCAAATTATGAAGATGTAACTATAGCAAATGGTGGTTCTCTTACTGCTAGTGCTTGGGATGGTCTTGCAACAACACCAACAGGCAGTGCAGGCTATTACACAGGGATAGTAGCTTTTAAGGCTAGTGGAACAGTAACTATAGAAGGAGGGGGTTCAATTACAGTAAGTGCGAAAGGTTACAGAGGTGGTGCAAAAGGATCTGGAACTGCAACTGGTAGCCAAGGTGAGTCAATAAAAGGTACCGGATCTGTTTCAACAAGCGCAAATGATGGTGGAGGAGGAGGGGGTTACACATATGTGGGGACGGGAGATGGTGGAGATAATGGAGGGGGCGGGGGTTACGGAAGTATTGGAGAAACGGGAATAGTCAATGGTGCTAGCGGAACGGGGGGAGCTGGGGGTAACACTTATGGTTCTTCTGATCTCTCATCCTCCATATTCTTTGGTTCTGGAGGAGGAGGTGGTGGTAGTTGGACTAGTAACGGTGGAGATGGTGGTGCGGGAGGAGGAATATTATATATAGCAGCAAACAATATTTCCTTAAGTGGGAATATATATTCTAAAGGCGGAAGTGGTGTTGCCAATACAGGAAGTTCAGGAAATGGTGGTTCTGGATCAGGTGGTTCGGTAATTCTAAATGCTAACACTTTAACACTGGGCTCCAACCTAGTTGATGGTTTAGGAGGTACAGCCTATGCAGATGGGGGAAACGGAAGAATATACATTCAGTACTCTACTTCTAGTAGTGGCACAACCACACCAGGTGCAGAAGCGTCTCAGGTAACTTCAAGTTCTGGTGGATATAAACTATACATGGAATCCGATGGAGATATAACATTTGCTATTGACGACGACGACATATCCTTTCCCGAAGATACTGCTACAACGGTAAATGCAGATTATGATGATGGTACGTGGCACCATGTTGTCGCTGTTAAAAATAGTACTAGCTCAATCAAACTCTACGTAGACGGTGAGGAGGTTGCATCAGACTACTCATTAATATCAACTTACTCTATAAGCAACTCCGACCCTTTTTTACTAGGTGTTGATGATAATCAATCCAGCGATAAATGGAACGGAAGTATGGATGAGGTGTTTGTATATGATAGAGCTCTATCACCTGGAGAGATCAAAGAGCTTTATCAAAGCAACAAAAAGTACAAAATTGAACAACCAAATAACACTACAGTTCGTCTATATAATAATAGCCAAAATACTCAAACACTTAGACTTAATATTCTGGAAAGTGGTGCTGATGTTGCAGAGTGGTATACCGTAAATGATAATTCTCTAGAAGCAGGAGATATTGTTGTAGTAACGGGAAATCTAGACGAATATAAATCCCCTATTATTACAAAATCTGATGGTAGTTTTGATAATAGAGTGATCGGAATAATATCCTCAAATGCAAATATTAAAATGGGAATAGAAAGAGATAACAGAAAACTAGTAGCTCTTTCTGGTCGAGTTCCAGTAAAAATATCACCTAACTCCCCTACTATCTCAGCTGGAGATTACATTACATCATCCGATATTCCTGGATTTGGTAAAAAAGCAATAGGTACAGGAAGGGTTGTGGGAGTAGCTTTAGAAAATTGGTATGGTGGTAAAGAAACTATTCTAATTCTAGTAGACCCAACATGGTTTAGTATTGCAAACGATGTTGTAGCCAATAACACATCAAATAACGTTTTAGAAGAGATTCTAGAGCTTAGAAATGAAATACTTGATAATGTCAGTGAGTTTATTGACTTTTCTACCACATTTAGTTTGTCTAAAGAGGAAAAAGCACTAGTTGCATCAGTAGATATGAATATACTTGGAGATTTGACACTAAATAACCTAAATGTAGGGGGAAATATACTTGCAGGCCAGGTAGAAGTGGATACTTTAGAAAACTCGATAAACATAGCAGGACCACAATGTTCTTCCGGCATACTTTGTCAACTACAAACACTTTACCTTCAAAAAACCCTCTCTGGTAATATTGATATGTTCGACGGTAAGGTAATGTTCGAACCCGATGGAAGTATGACAATTAATAAACTAATCCTTGAAAACAATAAAACTGCTGGAAGCAGTGTAATTAAAGCAGGAGATATGACAATATTTGTTGCAACAGATGCCATAACTATAGAATCAAAGGTAATGATTACCCCTACTAAGCTTGTAGAAGCACTTATGGCTGTAACTAACAAAATACCCAACCAAGGGTTTGAGGTCTCGCTTACAAAAGCAGCTCCTGAAGATATAACATTTGATTGGTTAGTCGTAGATACCAAATAATCTCGTTAGCACTCAAAATACAATGTTTAGCAAACCTTACCAAATGCTTTATCTAAAACAAATCACTGCTTTTAATTAGTGGAAATGTGGTTAACCCCTCCATCCATTACTATAGGTGCCACATATCAATTACTATAGGTGACAATACAGAATATGCTTTTACCTCAAGCTAATAGAGGAAAAGTATCCTAGTTTATAAACATGGGATTTTTATACAGCTCCCTTGCCTAACAGGGTACTTAGAGTGCCGTAAAGGGAACGTATGAAATGGACAGAATGCTAAAAGTCGTTAAAAAGTCTTATAGACTACATCAAAATACTACTAAGTACCGTTGTTATAACAAAAACAGTTAGAATATACCTTGTTTTAGACATAGGGGCTCTAGCTGCTTCCCTGGGCATATTTTAGTATTTGAGTACTACGTGTGATCGTTTATTTAAGCCTAATATTAGCTACATACTCAACATATCTTTAAACTATCAGTTATATATTAATTGTGAAAATATTATCTATATTTACCCGTTATTCTACGATTATAAAATATGCAACTTGTCATAATTCTTACCAACCTCTTAGCATTTTAAATTACTGCAAGATTTAGTCGAGTAAACTTAGGTTTCGAAACCTTACCAAAGACTGCTATTAAAGCAAGAAACCCTTGACATATATGCATAGAAATCATAAAATTATATTAACTTTACTAAATGCTGTCATATTAAGGTTTAGCAAGGTTTTTGATAATGGATCTGCCTGCCCAAAAAGAAACTAAAAGAAATACAAACGATTATAATGATTTTCATAAATCTAGTTATCTTAGAGTATCCCAAGCTTCAAAAGTATTAAACATATCTCCCTCCACTCTTCGAAGGTACGAAGACGAAGGTAAAATTTCTTCCGAAAGACTCCCAAATAATAATTATAGAGTATATAAACTAAGTGATATAAACAGTTTAAAACACAAACTACAGGATACTAGTATTACCAAGTCCGTCGTACTGGAAAAGAGGAAAATCAAAAAGCTTTCTTCACAAAAAACCATTACCCTACCAGTTTATACACCAAACAAATTTAGACCTACTGAACTTGAAAAAGTAGTAAGAGAAAGTATCAAAAGAGATTTTAAACTTCCTAAAATAAACTTTGCCCCAATATTAGCAGCAGTATCTCTAATTACAGCGATAGCTCTAACACTAGCTCCAGGATTAAATTTACCTGACATACTAGGAAATATAACCAGCAACAAGCAACAGCAAGACATTTTAGGTAATTTGAAAAACAATGTTCTTGCCGCGAGAGCCAGAGTTTCAGACTTTGTCTATACTGTAAATATTCCAAGCTTTTTTACTGCACCAGTGACGGTTGAAGACACACTGTCAGTTACTGGCTTATCTACTCTTTCGGGAGGCGTAAACACCCCAACTTTAACATTCACAGGTATAGGGACTATGAATAATCTCCTGGCTATAGATGAAACTACTGAAGACACACTCGAAGCTGCGCTAGACATAGACGGAGAAGTTACTGGTACCGGACTTTTAAATACTGTTATTGCGGATGGGGTAATTGATGGAGCAAATCTAGCAAGTAGTATTGCGTATGATGGGGATTTTGATTTTGCAGGTACTTGGTCAGTTGGTGGAACTCAGGTAACTGCTACAGCAACAGAGATAAACATCTTAAATGGAGCTACAGTAACAACGGATGAGCTCAATTATCTAGATGGAACAACAGTGACTGCTGGAGGTGTTATGTTCGGAGATGGTACTAAAATAACTCAAGATGCCACTAATCTATTCTGGAATGACACACTCAACAGACTTGGGATCGGAACCAGTAACCCAACTGCCTATTTAGATATAACAGGAAGTAACTCTACATCCGCAAGTTTCAGACTAAGATCGGGATCAGCCCCAATAGCTCCTAACACTGGTGACATATATGCTGACGGAACATCTATGTATTACTATGATGGTTCTACATGGCAAAACATGGCATCTGGTGGAACAGGAGATATTTCAGCAGTTGGATCTATGTTAACAGGTGCTGTATTTGCAGATTCTTCAGC
>JAHIRX010000008.1 GCA_018818485.1 Patescibacteria group bacterium | reverse complement strand
TGAATCCAAGGCAAGAACGAAAATGTCAAAAGATTAAGCATTATTAAGGGCCCTTCAAGTATTAGTAGAAATCTTTTGAATATTGGGTAATCTTTTGGGGGTGGTTTTGAAAATTTACTTTTGAATAGTCCTCCAGGTATTAAAAATATTAAAGTTAGGGTTAATATTGCACTCATAATGTTAGGAAGACTGTATGCATAGCTAGATTGCTTAACTAAAGGATTAACAAGAGTAACAATTCCAAATCCAAACGTAATTAAAAAGACAATATTTATTAAAAACACCCTCTCTTTTAGATGCCTCACGATCCATTTTATCTTTTTAGACGACTTAACATTCTTATTGTGAATAAAACCCTTCATAGAAAGTGGGAAATCTACAACTCCCCAACCCCATCTTAAAAGCTGTTTATATAAACTTCTGTGAGAATCAATATAGTCTTTACCCTCAACTGCATCTGCAGAGTAAGGAATATAATGAGCCTTACCATCAAACTCCCCATCTCTTGCAAAAAAGGCTCTCCAGTAAAAGATGGTGTCATCAGCACCAAGAGAAACATCAAAAAAGTCTGCATCAATTAAGGTCTGAAGGGAAACAGAAAAAGCACTAAAAGTCTTTCTAACTTTTCCTTCAGATAATGCCCAATCAGAAACAACTCCAAGAGTAACGGCGTTTGCCTCAATTCTCATCATCATAGGAACCCTATAAAGATTGTTATCAAAAAGAGGAACAGCAGAAGAATAGAAGTGACTATCTCTCTTGTCAGATGTTAAATACAAATGAGTGAGTCTTGAAAGGTAGTGTTTATAAAGTACATGGTCACTATCTAAATTACTAAAAATATAGTTTCTAATGTTCTCACCTTTCCTTTTTAACTCCTCCACTGCATGGTTTGCTCCCCAAGCTCTGTTTGCACCACCATCTCCGATTGCCTCACCAACAATTCCTGCAGGATGGACAAAAAACATTAGGTCATGAAAACTCTCACTTCTTACACCAATAACATTTTTAATCTCCTCGGTAGTTTTCTTTGCATACTTTTCTTCAATAGTGAAAACTAAAGTAATTTGGTCTTTGGGAAAGCTTTGATTAAATATACTATCTATTGAGTCCCTTAAAACTCTTTCTGGTTCATTTACTGCAGGAATAACTAAAATATGTCTAATGTCTTCAAGTGTTGGGGGAAGGGTTGGTTTATCAGGTAAAATATTAAAATCCAGTTTCTCACACTCTTCATACCAATCAACAACACTTTCTTCTTTAAACTTTCTGTATCCCCGAATCAATCCAAAGGTATGTTTAAGTGCCATGTACGCCCAATAAACTGTTAGGAATGTTAAAAGATAAACAATAGCGTGAGGGTAAAGCAATCCTAACCAAACGGGTGAGAGCAATAAAAGCCACGTTAAAGTCCCAAGTGAAATTTCTAAAAATCTATGTAGTTTTTTATCTTCTTGTTGTAGTGTGTCGTTCATATTCCAAAAAGTGTGCAGGTATTTCTGTACGTATTTTCTTCAATCTCAGATATACTTATTTCCTTTACTGAAGCGACTTTCTCAGCGATTATTCTAACATATTTTGGATAGTTTACCTGCCCACGATGTTCCTGTGGAGATAAATATGGGGCATCTGTTTCCACTAGAAATCTATTCATTGGAACTTTTCTCACTACTTCTAAGAGATCCTTCTTATTTAGGTATGTGATAAGTCCTGAAAAAGAGATGTAAAAACCTAGATTTAACACCTTCTGAGCAAAATCCCAGTCAGAATCAAAACAGTGAACAACTCCTCTAAGTTCCATCCCGCTATGTTTTTCTAAAAGCTTTAACACTTGATCGTCTCCGTTTCGATTGTGAACAATGAGAGGAAGAGAGCTTTCTTTGGCAATATTGATTTGCATCTCAAAAAGTTCAACTTGTTCTTCAACTTTTCTTCCATTTTCCCAATTACTAATATCTATTCCACACTCCCCAATTCCAACAACATCCTCCTTATATTTACTTAATACTTTTCTAAAATCTTTTTCTAGGTCAGCTAAGGGTACATCTTTGTTTTCATGGGGGCATACGCCGACTGTTGGATAAATATTAGGAAATTGTGAAGCTACTCGAACAACCAAGTCTGTTTCTTCTATGGAAGTTCCTATACTTATAAGCTTAGTAACATCAGCTTTTTTAGCATCTAAAACCACCTCTTCAGGAGTCATATTGTAATTTTTGTGTGGAATATGGCAATGAGAATCGATAAGCATATGTATATATTAAATTCTACACCAAAGAAATTGCCCCTTGGTTAAAAAGCTCAAGGGGCTTTTGGAGTGAGAAGACGTAATTTCTTTTAACAAATTTCAACGAAGGTTTTCGATTGATAAATTCCGTTTTTCACCGAGGCAAAAATTTTATCTCCGTGGCCCAGAATAAAATTCTTCCCGCGAAAGATCAGCTTGCCATTCACACGCGTAAAACGCGAGGTCAGCTTATTAAGAAAACCGCAAATCGGCTGAATAAGCCAGCAAAAGATCGAACAGAATTTAGCCGAAAAAACCAGTGTAATCCCAAAACTCGTGAGGAATCCATTGCAAATTCTTTTGGCTCCTGGTGAAATCTCTTTTTTGATGCGATGACGATACTTTTTTCCCGTTATGTTGTTATGGTGAATATGATAACCCTTCAAAAACGTACTCATTTCTTCCTCCTGTTTTATTTAATTTTTAGTATTGTACTATAAGACAATAAGTATGTCAAAAGCTATGGGGTTATTTTATAAGTTCTCTGAATGTATCACCATCCATGGTCTCTATTTCTAAAAGCTTTTTGGATACTTTATCAAGTTTTGTTCTTTCTCTTATAATGATGTCTTTAGCCTCTTTGAAACAGTCGTCTATAATCTTTTTAATCTCGTTGTCTATTCTTGCTGACATCTCATCAGAAAGCTGGGGGTTGCCAAACTCTTGAGCAAGCCATGAATACTCACTTTTTGAATCATAATGAATAGGGCCAAGACCACTCATACCAAAGTCTGTAACCATCATTCTTGCGATCCTTGTTGCCTCTTTTATATCGTTTGCAGCACCAACGGAAAGTTCTTTGAATACAACATCTTCTGCAGCTCTTCCTCCGAGTAAAACTGAGATTTTTGAAAGAAGTCTTGTTTCTGTTTCATTGTATCTATCCCTCTCCGGAGAAGCCTCTGTGTGACCTAAGGTTGCCCCTCTTGCAACTATGCTTATTCTCTGTACTGGATCCATATCTTTAACAAACGCGGCAACAAGTGCGTGTCCTGCTTCGTGATAAGCAGTAACTTCCCTTTCTTCTTCCGTTCTTAGAGTCCTTCTCTCTGAACCAAGTGTTACCTTAAGTGAAGCTTCATCTAAATCCATGTTTGAAATCTTATGTCTATCGTCCCTTGCTGTGAGTATTGCAGACTCATTAAGCATATTTTCAATGTCAGCACCACTAAAACCAACTGTTTTTTTAGCAAGTCCTTCTACGTTCACATTATCTTCAAAAGGTTTTCCTTGCATATGAATTTTAATTATGCCCACTCTATCCGTAAGATCAGGAAGAGGAATTGATATTCTTCTATCAAATCTACCTGGCCTAATTAGTGCAGGATCTAACATATCTGGTCTGTTGGTTGCCCCTATAACAATTACATCTGTTCTTAGGTCGAACCCATCCATTTCAATAAGAATCTGATTTAGGGTTTGTTCTCTCTCGTCATGTCCACCACCAATTCCCATACCTCGTTGTCTTCCAATTGCATCTATCTCATCAATAAAGATTAAACTTGGTTGATGCTCTCTTGCCATCTTGAAAAGATCCCTTGCCCTTGAAGATCCCACACCAACTAACATCTCCATAAACTCTGAGCCCCCAACACTAAAAAATGGAACACCAGCTTCCCCAGAGATAGCTCTGGCCAATAGAGTTTTTCCAACTCCAGAGGGACCCACAAGCAACACTCCTTTTGGAATACGTGCTCCAAGCTTTCTATATTTTGTAGGGTACTTTAAAAAGTCTACAATCTCCAACATATCTCTTTTAGCTTCTTCGCACCCCGCAACATCTTTAAAAGTTATCTTTTGCTGGCCCTTAAAAAACACCTTAGCTTTTGATTTACCAAAGGACATAATTTCGCTGTTTTGTCCTTTCATTTGTTTAAAAAGAATATATAAAATGAAAATTGGGAAGCCAAACATTAGAATAGGTGTAACTATGTCCTCAAAGTTAACTCTGTGCTCAATCTGTAACTCCCCTTCAATCTTTGTTCTATCTATATTGTTATTGGTGAGTATCTCATCAAAACTTATGCTGGTTTCTTTTTCTGCATATATATTTGTTCCATCTCTTAACAAAACTTCAATTTTATCTTCAGCCACTGTTATATCTTGAACTTTTTCCTCATTAATTAGAGTTACAACATCAGAGATAGAAACTTCCTCCCCTGTAAGGCTATAACCTCCAAACGTATTTGAAAGAATATATATAACAAAAAGTAAGAAAATGTAGAAAAATATGTTACTAAAAAGAGTAGGTCTTTTAATTTCTACAACTACCTTCTTGGGTTTTCCTTTTTTTGGTGGACTTTTCTTTTTACTTGTCTTTTTAGATGTGGCCATTGCTTAAAGAAGTATACACAAAAGCTTGGATTGGTGCCAACGGGTGGACTTGAACCACCGACCTGACGCTTATGAAACGCCCGCTCTAACCCCTGAGCTACGTTGGCCTAATAAAAGCAACCCGATTATAACAAATTATACCTTGGAAAAATGCTGTTTGGTTGCGGGACCTGGACTCGAACCAGGACCCCCGGATTATGAGCCCGGTGAGGTGCCATTCCTCCATCCCGCGTTAATAGCATCTAAATCTACCACTAAAGACTGTCACTGTCAAAAGAAGAGCCTATACCACATATACCAATTAGCATCTTTATATGTCAAATCCATCTTTTCATCAGTTTCTGACAAAACAGAGGGACTCTTCTCTTTGCTCTCACCACTTTTCTTAACTACATATATGGTTTCTCCTGGTTTAACAAGGTTTAGATCATTCCTTGATTTTTCCTCGATGTACTCTTCTGTCTTTTTATACTCTATTTCCTCTTCTAATTTATTTTTCTCTGATTCTAGACTTAAAACCTCTTCTTGCACCTCAGTAAGCCTCTTACTTCCCTCTAAAACCTCAAGCCCTGATTTAATAAACCCATAAGACAAAAAAGCTAATAGACATGCTCCCAAAATATACTTTAGATTTGAACTTAACTTTATCTTCACTAGGTTAAGCATATTAAAAGCCTTGACTTATTTCAACGGCTTTGGTACCCTACCCCATAGGTTTTGCAAATAGCTACGCTTTTTGTTATAATAGGCTACTGTTCAAAACACTAGTCTGCCCCCAAAAAAAACTATGACTAATTTAAAAATAGCTCATAAAAATTTCATAGACAGTTTAAAAGCCGAAGGAAAATCGGAATCTACTTTAGTTGCTTACAACAAGGATATTGAACAAATTATTGAATTTATTGCAAAACAAGGTGTAACTGAAGTTGATGGTATGGA
>JAHIRX010000007.1 GCA_018818485.1 Patescibacteria group bacterium | reverse complement strand
GTAGGCAAGGGATTTATCTAATGAAAGAAAAACACCTACAACAAAGACAGCATTCAACGCTAAAAGCGTCTTTAAAAACTTATTCATCTTCGACCTTAATTATAACAGTGGCATTAACTTGGTAAAATAAGTATACGTTATGAAAAAAGGAAAACTGTTAGCAAAAAACAGAAAAGCTAGGTACAACTACTCAATAGAAGATGAGTATCTTGCTGGTATTGTTTTAAAGGGATATGAGGTAAAAGCGATAAGAGAAGGAAAAGCGGATTTTGAGGGTTCTTATATTCAGGTTTTAGATGAGAATCCATATGTAGTTAATATGCAGATAGGAAGATACTCAAATCAATCAAACACAGTAGATGAACTTGATGCTCGAAGAAGTAGAAAACTTCTTTTAAATCAAAAAGAAATAGATGAACTAATTTCAAAAATTTCTCAAAAAGGAAAAACAGCAGTACCCCTAGCTTTAGTTTTAGTAAATAACAATATAAAGTTGGAGTTTGCAATAGTTATGGGTAAGAAAGATTACGGAAAGAAAACAGTAGCAAAAGAAAGGCAAATTCAAAAAGATTTAGCAAAAGAATCTAAGGAGTTAGGAATTTAGTTTCTATTAAACTAAATAGATTACTTTGATTAAGATTTCTCTGATCTAATTAATTGGAATCTATCATTTTTTATCTCGATTAATATTAAGTTTCCGTTTGGAATTAACACTCCCTCTACCAAGTCTGTTTTATCTCCAAAATTTTCGTGTAACCATTGAAGAACGTATAAATCTTGTAGAGATAGATTAAAACCAGCCCTTTTTATTCCAAATTTCTCTTTTGTCTCAAGTGATATTTTGGTTGTTAAGACGTCTTGCATATCTAAATCAGATAACTTTGGGTGAGTGTGGCAAAGAGCAAACGTTTCTAGCGTGTCAGAATTTATAACTTTATAGATTGCGTTTGAAAACTTTTCAGAATCAGGTATCACCTCCGTGCTCTTTAATTTATAGAAATCTTTATGCAAAGTTACTGCATTATCTAAATTGTTGTCACTTCCCATCAAACAAAAAGGTATTTCAACCGAGATTTTTTTATTAGGATCATTAATTATTTCTGTTAGCGCATCGAGGAGATTCTGAACATCTGGGGAAACACTAATTTGTCTGTCAGATATAGGGAGTAATTCTATAGGCACAGGCATTCCGAGTTTTTCATCTAATGTATTTAGATTGTGCTCGGCCGATACCTGTGTTATTAAATCTCCAAGCCCACTGTTTATTGCCGTTTCAATAGTATTCCTTTTTCCATTTTCGTCTTCAATTTCTTGAGAAGGTAGGTTTTCGTTGTCCACCGGTTGATTTTATCATACCTTTTTACCTTAAGATCTTAAGCACGTGTATATTTAGTTATTACTTTAGGATTATGGTCTGGTAGGGATGGCGGGAGTTGAACCCACGTGTTGAGGCTCTTTTTCATACCTTCTACAAGTTTATTTAGAATTATCTTTGAAAAGGAAGGATCTAAATACCTTCTAATCTCTCCGCAAGTCTAAGGTTTGGGCATTTGCCCGAATGGCTTAACTCGACTGCTTTTAAACCACTCTTCCTGGTTTTATTAAGACTTAGACAAAGATCCTCCAGGCAGAGTCTTTGATGTCTGTTGCTACTTAATAATTAAGCAGCAACGTATGCCATTGCTGGCACTAATGCTTCTTTTTCAGCATTTATTTGTTTTACTGGTTTAAAGGTACCCGTGGACCTACTTGCAAATATGTAAAACAGCATCAGTCAAATCCAATGCATCCCCATGTAAAGGTTCTAGGACAGCTATTCTACACCGGATTTGCTTTTATTTCAACAAAAGAGCCTTGTTTGCTTGGTAACAAGGCTCATCTATTCATTTTATTCCGAGTTTTTCTGCATTTTCCATCACTAGATCAGCCCATGATTCAGGAATAAGTCCATTTGAGGATACAAAACTGTTGTACTCATCTAAAGGAATTATCCAACTTCTTATGTTTTCCTTTCCCTTAAGGCTTATTTCTATCCTAGAATCTAGGTATATTGGGCACACAAGTCCAAAATGAACTTCTCCAACAAGATCTCTCTCGTATTTAATTACCCCTGTGATTTTTACGTCCTTGTCACTCACTGTATAAGGGACACCTTCCATTGAGAGGTAGGTTTCTTCGGATATTTCTCTGAGTAGAGAGTCCATTAAGGTTCCATCGCAGGGCTCCATATGCC
>JAHIRX010000086.1 GCA_018818485.1 Patescibacteria group bacterium | reverse complement strand
GGTCAGAGATTGCATTAGAAAGAGCAAGTATTCCCAAAAAGAGTTTATGACATTAAAAAGACTGTCTTTTGATGGTGTAAACATTGCTTATGAGTGGGGTTTAGATTGTGAAGGATACATACTTGTACCTGTACCTATAAGCAAAAACAGGGAAAAACAACGTGGTTTTAATCAAGTAGACGTAATTGCCAGGTCATTTTCTCTTAAATTTAAGCTAAAAATAGATAATTCTATTCTAATTAGAGTTAAAGATACAAAAACGCAACATGCTTTATCTCGAAGAGGCAGATTTAACAATGTGAGAGGATCTTTTGAGGTAGAAAAAGATCTTTCAGGTAAGAAAATACTTCTCCTTGATGATATCTGTACTACTGGGGCTACATTTCTGGAATCCTCTAAAGCACTGTATGGTGCTGGAGCTAGTGAGGTTAGGTGTTTTGCACTGAGTAAAAAGCTTAGGGAATTGGTATAATTGTGGCCAGACACTTGGCTTTCCTTGGAGGGTTGGCAGAGTGGTAATGCAGCGGCTTGCTAAGCCGTGACGGGCTTAACCCCGTCCACAGGTTCAAATCCTGTACCCTCCGCCATTTATCCTTCCATCTTCTTTTCTGAGATGTATAATTTATTTATGAAGATAAAATTTCCAGAATTTTCTAGTATTTTCGTAAAATCTCCTGAGAAGGAAATAGTTAATAAAATATCTGACTTTGAGTTAGAAAAGTTAGGTGAAAAGAAAGTATTTTTAGCATGGGAAGCACTAGGTAGGGCTGAAAAAAGTGGTGAGATGGGAATTAAATTTACTAGAACATTCACAATTATTGGTGTTTTTGTAGGTTTAGTTTTAATGATTATGCAGGAGTTTTTTCTAATACTTGCCGTAGGTAGTGTTATCTTTGTAGTTCAAGCGCTAACAAAAGCAACACCCGAAATTGTTAAGTATGAGTTTAGCAATCACGGTTTACTTATAAACGAAACTCTTTACTATTGGGATCAGCTAAAAAGATACTTTTTTATTTTAAGAGATGGTGGTGAGGCAATAGCAATTGATACTACACTCGGGTTTCCGGGCAGGCTCTTCATTTCATTTATTCCAAAAGATAAGGAAGAGATAAAAAGGATACTAGATCAAAGACTTTTTTTCTTAAAGGAAGAACCTAAGACATTTTTGGACACTGCTTACGAAAAGATTCTTGATAAGTTTGATATTCAAAACAAAGAATAAATACCCTTTTATTTCAGATATAATAAGCTCAATTAAACTGCGCCCGTAGTTCAGTGGATAGAACGCAACGTTGCGGACGTTGAGGTCAGGGGTTCGAGTCCCTTCGGGCGCGCCAGATAGGGGCCGTTAGCTCAGTTGGTAGAGCATTGCACTCGCATTGCAAAGGTCAGCGGTTCGATTCCGCTACGGTCCACCATTGTACTTTTCTACCTCCAATGTTATATTGAATTTAATATTTTGCGCCGCACCACATGCAGTACATGAGGATAAAATGTATGTGCTCCTTAGCACCCTCAATGGCTGAGACATGTGATAAGAGAAGGCTGGAGAGTGTACGCCGCACCGAGTTGTATTTTAGACTAATTTTGAATTTAAGACTTTTCAACTCGGAAACATGGGGAAGTTTGATTTGTAGATAAGCTCGAGATATTTACAGAACAGCTTCCCCTAAACGTTTCTGGTAGTATATTTTCTGATTCTTCCCATTCCCCTTTTTAGGTTCGAGTATTTCCTGTATTCGCAAAAAATACCTTCCCAATTTTCCGCTGATAGGTAAACTTTTTGTCCTTCGTATGTAAGGTAGGGAAAGTCTTTTATATCTACCCCAATACACTGATTAACCAGTTCTACAGGGCTAGTTGAAGGATTAATAGCTTTTGCAGTTGGCAAGGCACCTGGTCCTATATAGAAGTCTTTGAAAAGATCTATTTTGTCTGGATACTGGTATGCGATATCGATAAGTATTTCGGTCCAATGGAACTTGAAGTTAAACTCAAACTGTGGAAGGACACTGCTAAGTGCCTCGTTTACGGAAAGATTATTAAAACCTTGTATTACTGGAGAGATTTTCTTTATAGCTTTAGGGAGACAAAAACAGAAGAATTCCTCGCGTGTTGGGGTCTTAGATTTCTGAATTACACTTATTGGAAACACATAAGCATTCCCATACTTAGGACTCGGAATGTTTTTGAGTTTCTTAAATACTTTCTCATTAGTTTTTCTATCGAATGATAAGTGACCTACACTAAAAATAGTTTCTGGTCTTGAAACAAATCTGTGAAAACAAAGATTTAATAACCACAAAGAAAAGTTATCCTCGTAAGCCTTTAAGTCTTTATGTATTTGGATAGTTTGTTTATCTAACTCCCTATAAATATTACAGAATCTAAATTTTTGAAGTACATTATCTTTTGTAAAAGGTGGTTTATCCCCGTTAGTTTTCCTTTCCCATACTCTCATTCTTTCTGATATGAAATACTTAAGATCCTGGGGAACTTGAGTGTGCTCAGAAACATCGATCTGAGGTTTTTGAGTATGTTTTTTCCAGTGTTTATAAAGAGTTTTTAAGTCTTTAGGTATCTCCATTTATACCCCAAACTTTTCTTGTATTTGGTAAACATGCTCATCAGAAAGAGAGAACTTCTTAAGAGTATTAAGAGAAGGTCTCCATCTATTTTTTTTGATATCAATCTTTAAATCTCCAGAGACTTTAACACCATCTTCTTCAAGTAATTGCTTTTGAAGTAATGGGAAGTGTTCTGTACATTTTGTACTTATTCTTCCCTGGTTATTAATTACTCTCCACCAACACACCTGATCCCCAGCAATATGAAGAACCCCCCCAACTTGAAGAGCTGCTCTTGGAATACCGGCCATTAAAGATACTTGACCATAACTTACAATCTTACCTTTTGGTACAGACCTAACTATTTGAAGTACACTATCTTTAAACTTAGACATTTTTCCTTATTATAAATGTTAAAATAGCAGTGTAAAACGGTATTCTAGGAGGGGTACCGAAGTGGTCATAACGGGCTGGTCTCGAAAACCAAGCGTGACGCAAGTTGCACGTGGGTTCGAATCCCACCCCCTCCGCCAACAAGTATAATTAGAATATGAAAAAAGCTCTTGAGAATCTCAAAAAAGAAATAGCCTCATTTTCAGTTTCCAAGAAGTTATCAGATGAGAAATGGAAGAAAATTGCTGATAACTGTGTTGTAGCTCTAATGGCAGGAGGTATGAGTAAAAGATTTAGTTCAGTATCAGGAGGAGAAAATAAAAACTCTTTTAAGCTTCCAAATGGGGACACAATGGTCGAGATGATTATTCGTATGTATAGAGATGCGGGTATTAAAAATTTTGTAGCATTGCTTTTTTATAAAGGTGAGGACATAGAAAAGTTATTAGGTGATGGAAGTAGTCTTGGAGTTAACATTTCTTATAGTTATGATCCTGAAAAACCAGTTGGAAAAGGAGGTGCTGTTAGACACGCTTTAGATAATGGATCTATTCCAAAGGACAAGTATCTAATAGTACACAATCCCGATGATGTAATTGTTGAAGGTTCTGGTGAATTCCCAAGGATTATAGTAGAAGGACATATGAGTGGTGTTGAAAAAGGAGCCTTAGCCACTGTAGTAACAGTGTCTGAAACCCCCCACCCTTATACTGGAATGAAGGTTAAGGACGGTATGGTAACTCAAATAGAGATGTACCCTATAATACCAATCCCAACACATATTGGTGTTACAGTTTTTTCACCAGATGTATTTCCACTTTTTGAAGAGCTTTTTGATTTAAGTAAAAAGTCAGATTTTGAGAAGGTGTTGTTTCCCGTACTTTCAAATAGAAAACAACTCTTTGCATTAGAAGTACCTTCTAATGCCTGGATCGCAGTTAATAACCCAAAATCTTATGAAGAGTTATTGAAGGTATTGGGTATCTAATATAAAATCATAGTGTTCTGGAGGGATGCGAGAGTGGTCTATTCGGCTCGCTTGGAAAGCGACGCGTCAGGAAACTGGCACGGGGGTTCGAATCCCCCTCCCTCCGCCAGACTAGAAAATGGCATGAACTTGCGTTATCATTTCTTTAATGGAAGTAACCAACGAACATCTTATCGAAAAAGCGCAATCCTTTGTTAAATCCAAAAAAATGCGTCATGGTTTCACAACTGCAGATTGTGGTTGTGCGCTTGTTTCAAGTTCCGGAAAAATGTATTTTGGTGTCAGTATAGACACACCGTCAAGTATAGGTTTTTGCGCTGAACATAGCGCGATCGCCGCAGCGGTTACTAATCAAGAGTTTAAAATTAAAAAAATCGTTGCAGTTCTTGAAGACGGTACAGTCCTGCCCCCATGTGGTAGATGTAGGGAATTTATGTACCAAATCGATAGCGACAACTTAGATACAGACGTACTAATTAAAAAAGATAGAGTTGTTAAGCTCAAAGAACTGCTACCTTATCCTTGGGACGAAGGTTTGTTCTAAAAAAGTTCCAAGTGCGTCCCATGCCCTCCGCCATTGACAACACTTTGTTTTAAGCTTTGTAATCAAGTTTAATCTGTGATATACAGACACCAATGGACCAGAAAGACGAAATCAAGCAGAAGCTAGATATTGTTGATGTTGTAGGTAGTTACGTACCTCTAAAGAAATCTGGTAGAAATTATAAGTCAGTTTGTCCATTTCATTCTGAGAAAACCCCATCTTTTATGGTTTCCCCTGAGCTTCAAATATATAAATGTTTTGGTTGTGGTGTTTCTGGAGATATTTATAGCTTTGTTCAAGAAATAGAAGGTGTAGATTTCTCAAGAGCCATAGAGATACTAGCTGAAAGAGCTGGAGTAAAGCTTATTAGAAGGGTACCAGATACTCAAGCCGAAATTAGAAAGAATATTTACCGTATCAACGAGCTTTCTACAAAATTCTATAACTACCTTCTTTTAGAACATAAATCTGGTAAAAAGGCCCTTTCTTACTTAACAAAAGATAGAAAACTTAAAAAAGAAACAATAAAAGAGTTTTTAATAGGCTACGCTCCTGATAATTGGGATTCTTTGTATAAGTATTTAGCATCCAAGGGAATAAAAGACTTAGATATGGTAGCTTCCGGAGTTGTAATTAAAAAGCAAAGAGGAGAGGGTTTTATTGATAAGTTTAGAGGAAGAATAGTTTTTCCCCTGACCTCAGTTGATAAAAAAGTAGTTGGATTTACCGGTAGAACTGTTCTTGATAGGAAACCAAAATATCTAAATACTTCTGAGACTCCTGTATTTCATAAAACTAGCTTTTTGTTTGGGCTTGATAAAAATAGAGTGAATATTAAAAAAGAAGGAACAGTCTTTGTTGAAGGTCAGATGGATTTAATATCTGCGTGGCAAGAAGGTATAAAAAACTTAGTTACCGTGTCGGGAACTTCTCTCACAGATAACCAACTTAGAATTCTTTCTAGGTATACTAAAGATGTAACGTTTAGTTTTGATAGTGATTTTGCTGGAGTTACGGCTTCCCTGCGTGCTATTGAACTTGCAGAAAAGCAGGGGTTTAATATAAAGATTGCAATTGTTCCTGAGCCACATAAAGACCTTGATGAGCTTATTCATGCAGATTTAAGTTTGGCTAAAAAGGTACTTAAAGATGCTGTTGGTGCTTATGACTTTTTCCTTGTTACTGCACTAAAAAGAAACAATAAAAAGACAGCTTTAGGAAAGAAAAAGATTATGGAGGAGCTTATTCCTGTCTTTTCTAAGATTACAAACCAAGTAGTTTTAGATCACTATATAAAAGAAGTATCTTCTGAACTAAATTTATCCTTAGAGACAGCCTTTTCAATGTTTAAAAAAGGGAGTGTAGAAAAAGATCGGGATTATGAATTCATTGAAGAATCAGACCAAATATTTCCTGTAGATAAGAGAAAACCAGAAGCACATTTTGTTGCCCTTCTTTTGAAGGTACCAATTGATATTGCAAAAGAACAGGCCACTAAACTTGAACCTAAAGACTTTTTAAGCGACCAGGTTAGAAGCATCTTTGAGAAGGCCCTACCCTACATTAAAGGTAGAAAGACAGATATAAATATAAAATCTCTTTTGAATAAGCTTGATGAAGATGACCAGAAATTAGTTTCTGACCTTTTCTTGTGGGATATAGAAGGATTAGACGAGGACAAAAAAGTGATTTTAGAGAAAGACCTTGAAGGCACTGTGCAAAGGATTAAGATGGATGCTACTAAAAGAGAACTATCCGATTTAACAGAAAAGATTAAACTTGCAGAGAAAGAAAGTGATACAAAAGAGTTGGAGAGTTTAACTAAAAGATTTGAAAAATTGTCAAAAGGCCTTATATAGAGTATAAGTATCGTGTATTATTTTAATTTGAGGGTATTTTATGCCAAAAAAATCCATTTCTAAATCTAATAAAACTAAAAAGACCCCTAAGAGCACTAAGAGACAAGCAAAAACACCAAAAACTACAAAAAAACAGGTTAGAAAAGTGTTACCAAAAAAGCCTGTAATAAAGGCTAAGGAGGAAACAGAATTAATTGAAGAATCAAAAAGATTAAAGATTGATCCTAAGGAGTTAGGTATCAAAAAGCTTATTAAAAAAGGTAAAAAGCAAGGTTATCTAACCCTAGATGATGTACTAGCTCTCTTTCCTAATGCAGAAGAAGATATTGAAACACTAGATCATGTGTATGAGGGATTAGTAGAGGCTGGAATTGATGTTTTTGATCTTCAATCAGAGAAAGAAGCAGAAAAGCTAGCAAAGCTTGAAGAAATTGATCTTACCAAGATAAAACTTGATAAAACTACCACCTCAGATCCAGTTAGAATGTATCTAAAAGAGATTGGAAATTACGACCTTCTAACAAAAGATGAAGAGGTAGCTCTCGCAAAAAGAGTAGAAAAAAGTGATAACGAGGCTAAAATGATGCTGTCTCGAGCCAACCTAAGATTAGTTGTAAGTATTGCTAAAAAGTATATGGGAAGAGGTCTTCAGTTTTTAGACCTCATTCAAGAAGGAAACATTGGTCTTATGAGAGCAGTTGATAAATTTGATTGGAGAAGAGGTTTTAAATTCTCAACATATGCCACATGGTGGATCAGGCAAGCAATAACAAGAGCAATTGCAGACCAAGCTAAAACAATTCGTATCCCTGTTCACATGGTAGAAACCATTAACAAGTATAAAAAGATTGAAAGGCAGCTTGAACAAAAGTTAGAAAGACCCCCAACACCAGAAGAGATTGCAAAAGTTATGGAGATCGATCCTATAAAAGCCCATGAGATTGTTAAGATTTCTCAGGGAACCACTTCTTTAGAGACTCCCGTAGGAAAAGAAGAGGACACAAGATTAAAAGAATTTATTCCTGATGAGCTTACACTTTCTCCTTTTGAATCTGCAAGTAGAGAACTACTTAAAGGTCATATTGGAGATGTACTTCATACACTTAATGCCAGAGAGAAAAGAGTATTGGAGCTAAGGTTTGGTCTTAAAGATGGAAGAACTAGAACACTTGAGGAGGTTGGTAAAGAATTTGGTGTTACAAGAGAACGTATTAGACAGATTGAGGCTAAAGCACTGAGAAAACTTCGCCATCCAAGCAGAAGTAAGAGGCTTAGAGACTACCTCTAACAGGTGGGTTTAGATTTTCATAGATAAAAACATCAGATAGTGGTATTAAATTTGGTTTTGGTAACTCAAAGCTTTTTATTAACTTAAAGTTTCCACTTTCATAAATTTGTTCTTCAAAAAAATCCCATTTTTCTGCATAGAATGGGAATTTTTCTCTAACTTGTTTTCTTTTGAAGTTTTGCATTGGTCTTGAAGATAAGATTACGTAATCATAGCCGTTTGCATCCTCAGGTATAAAAAATTGAGCATTTTCACTCTCATAAACCTGATATTGAATAACCCTTTCTCCTAGAAGTTTATTCATAGGATCAAGTCCTTCTTCCGTATAAACCAATTTATTTGAGGATGGGGATAAATTATCACGTACCCAGACATATGCTGCTGATTTTGGTGTGTCTTCTTGGAATTGAGTTGTAAGAAGTACTGGGAAATAAAGATACGAAATAGTAATAAGGACTAGAAGTGGTAAAAAGAGAAATTTTCTGCGTAAACTAACTATTCCTCTTCCCGCATATAAAAGAACTATTGGAACTATCGGAAGTAACCACCTATCTACTCTTCTTGATTGAAGTGAGTAAAAGACTAGGTAGAAGACAACGTTTAATATCAAAAAGATATGAAATGGTTTATCTTCCGATTTTTTATAGCCTTTCCACTTTCCGTATAAAGACATAAGAAGGATTAGAGGGGTAACTATCCAAGCAAGTCCAAAAATATACTTAAGAAGAGATGTATCAACAGAATCAAACACCAGCCCCCCTTCTTTTGTGAGCATTTCCCACATTCTAAAAACAAAGTTATTTGCAAATATTAAGGAGAACGGATTAGAAATTATGAATGTAGCAAATATTACAAGAATAAAACCTGCTATAGATTTCCAATCTTTTCTTTTTAGAATAATGTAGATATAAAGAGGGACAGTTAAAACAGCAGTAAACTTTGTGCCTATCGCAAGCCCTACTAGTATACCCGTAAGAACAGTCCATTTAGTATCTTCCTCACTTTTATAAAGGTTATATAAACTCAAAAATGAAAGAGATGTTAGAAGTGCAAGGAAAATATCAGTATTTATGTAGTGGGCATGAACAATAAGCTTCCAGTTTAGAGCTAAAAGAGCAAAGGTTATTGCTGTACCAAGCTTGTCTTTAAATAGCTTGAAGTAAAGATAAGATACTATTGGAACAACAAAAAAGGATAAAACAGAGCTAAAACTTCTTAAAAACACATAAACGCTAGTTTTATCAAAAGGTAAATTTAGAAGATTTCCCATTTTACTGAAAAACATAGTAGCTAGGGTCAAAAGATAGGTTGGGAATGTTCCATATACAAAAGATATAGGAATTAGTTTGAAATAGTCTTTTTGAGAAATAATATTACGTATTTCGTAGGTGTATTTTATGGCAAGCTCAGCAATTTCTGGCTCATCTGCGTAAAAACTGTGGGGGAGCCCAAATCCTATATGCCAAAGTCTTAGGAAGAGACCGAGTATAGTAATCGTAGCTAACAATACTATCAGCTTTTTCATTGTAGGTATAGTATACACTGAAGACAATTCTCGGCTATAATAAGGTATAATACCCAAGATTATGGAAGGAACTATATATTTAGGTGATATAAAAAAAGATATTCCTCAGACCGAATCTGAGGTGGAAAAGTCTGTGGAAGGGCCTAAAAACACTCCATCAGGTACTAGCTATAAACCTGTAAGCACACTTAAAGGAAGTCTTTCAAAGCCAATTAGAGACTATATTGAAAAATTTCGAAATGCTTTAAAGAAGGAAAAAGAAAAGGCATCTACCCCTATTACTGTTGATGAGCTGGCTTCAAGAATAGCTAAATTTTACGAAAAGATAAGAAGAGTTATTGATTGGAAAGAGGAGCACTTAATGAGGAGATCTGTTATTGAAAGAATCCTGAAAAGAAGGCTTATCTCAGAAATTTCTGGAGCAGGTCTTTTACCTGATGTTGAGCCTGAAAAGATAGCAGAACCGCTTGTACTGGAACTTGTTAGAAGTGGGTACTTTGAAAATGGCACTATTCCTAAAGAAAAGATATTTGATGTTCAAGAGATTTTAGATAAGTATATATATATTTTAAGAAATGGACCTATTAAAAACGGTAATGGTAATCACTTTTCTAAAAGGCAAAAATCTGCAGGTGTTAAAAAGAAAATTAATTTCTATAACTGGATTTTAGAAGTTGCATCTTGTGAAATTGAAGAGGTCTTAGACCCGGCCCTTAGAGAAAATGCCCTAATTGAGTTGATGACAGACTGTTTGATTGAAAGAATGAAGCTGCTTCCTCAAGGAAGGTTATCTGACCAGGAAGTATATGTGCAGACGTATATTGCAGTTCACCAGACACTCTTTAATTTAGATGAACCACTTATTGTCTATCATGTTTTAAAGCATAAATACCCAGATTTCATTGAAAACGATAGTGAAAAGTATCCTTACTTTGCAGCAAACAGTGAAAGTATGTGGGAAGAAATTGTGGCTGATCTAGATCACAAAAACACCTCTGAATTTTATAGAATTGCAGAAAAATATGATGCCCCATATCTAATACTAGGAGATGTTTTTAATAAGTTTGAAAAAACCCCCGAGGAAATCGAAGACAAGCTTATGGACACCCCTCTTTTTAATGGAATGATAGAAGATACTTATGGCAAAAGACTCGAGACCTTAAAATCTAGGCTCTTTAGGTCTGCTATTTTTTCAACTTTATCAATTTTTGTTGCTGGTGGGGTAAGCCTTTTCATATTTGAGGTACCTGTTGCTAAGTGGATTCACGGATCGTGGAGTCCCTGGGCCTTGGTTGCTGATAT
Organism: Patescibacteria group bacterium; assembly: GCA_018818485.1. Classification (GTDB taxonomy): domain Bacteria; phylum Patescibacteriota; class WWE3; order UBA101185; family UBA10185; genus JAHIRX01. The sequence continues at coordinate 742 of JAHIRX010000086.1, read as the reverse complement.
TTTAATACCGACAGCTTTAATGTTTATCTTAGTTTGGGCTATAAAACCTCCCGATGACAGTAATCTTGAAAAAATTAAGGAGGAAGTAGAAAGGATTGTTAAAAATAGTGAGGAAGAAGATATTTATGAGATAAACCTCGTCAAAAAGGTAAGAAGAATACTTAATTTTATATTTATTGCAATTTATTTAGCTGGTGGATTCGGGGCCCTGTACTTCACATACTGGATATTTAGTTTGGCGCAAGTTCCTTGGACTTCTCTTTATATTGATACTGCCAATGTTGCCGTTGTTGTATTTGCAGCCATGGTAATCAGACAAAAAGCAAAGGAGCTGACTATAGAAGAAAAGAGTAATTTTATAGAGTTTATCGTTGATTTCTTTTCTATTCCTCTTGCAAGGATTGGTCTTTGGCTCTCTACAAAGTGGAAAGAATACAATATAGTTAGTGTCTTTTTTACAACTCTTGTTGATATTCCTTTCTCAGGACTAGTTGAAACAGTTGAGGGTTGGAGAGACTTTATCAAAGAAAAAAGAACAGATATTCACTAAGATAAAAGACAGCCACTTGCGTAGCTGTCTTTCATTTTCTGACTCGAGTTGACAAACTATTTCTTTTTCTTCTTTGTTGTCTTTTTCTTTGCTCTTTTTACTGTTCTCTTTGCAGGTTTTCTTTTTGTTGTTTTCTTTACTGGTTTTCTCTTTATTACCTTTTTCTTTTTTGTGGGCATACAAATACTCCTT
>JAHIRX010000085.1 GCA_018818485.1 Patescibacteria group bacterium | reverse complement strand
CATAAAGTGAATAAATATTGAACCTTGAAGAATACTCTAGCCTCCGCTGTCACCACTGGCGGCTCCCACTGCTAAATCAGAAACGCCATCCCCATCCAAATCTCCTATGGAGGCTACAGAAATGCCATAGAAGTCCCCATCAGAAAGTGTGGGACCGTTGGTAGTACTGCCGTTTATTTCAACTGTGGAGTCTATAGAACCGTCAGTGTTCATAAAGTGAATGTGGACTGCACCTCGAGAGGTTCCTCCACCATCGTCATCATATGCACCGACAGCCAAATCACTAACCCCATCTCCATTTAAATCTCCTATGGAAGCTATACCAAATCCATAAAAGTCTTCGTCGGAAAGAACAGGTCCGTTTGTTGTAGTGTCATCTATCTTGACTGTAGAATCTATAGAGCCGTCTGTGTTCATAAAGTGAATGTAGACTGCTCCACGAGTATCTCCTCCAGTATCATCACCAGGTGCTCCCACAGCTAGGTCAGATACCCCATCACCATCCAGATCTCCTATAGAGGTTACGTGACCGTAGTAATCGTTATCGGAAAGTGTGGGGCCGTTGGTAGTACTACCGTTTATTTCAACTGTAGAATCTACAGACCCATCTGTATTTAAAAAGTGGATGTGAACAGCACCTTGATCTGTACCCGTCCCATCATCACCATCAGCTCCCACAGCAATGTCAGACACACCATCTCCATCCAGATCTCCAATAGAGGTTACTGAAATAGTGTAATAATCATCATCGGAAAGTGTGGGACCATTGGTAATACGATCATCTATTGTAACAGTTGAATCTATAGACCCATCTCCTACTACACCAGCAGCTAACATTTTATTTTGAAAGGGGAAAATTAACAGAAATATTAAAAAAAATAGTGAAATCACAAATTTCTTTGTTAACATATTTTAAGTGTATATTGAAACTGGATATATTTCCACGAAACTAAATACGAAAAGTTATATCTATCTTTTCAAATCTACAGACTTATCAATATCAGTTTTGTCTTTAATAATAAACTTTAATTCAATAGCATCCTTAGGGATTTCATAAAAATAGGAAAACTCCTTGGAAACACCCGGTTGTAATTGACCTGTTGCAATGTCAGACCCGTACACACTATAACTTCTGTTTTGTGAGTCTTTCAACACAGGGACATCCGCAAATAAAGAACCGAATGGAAAATTAACAGGTTCTGACCCTAGATTTACAATTTCTCCTGTGATAATAAGAAAATAACCAGAAGTAGTTACCTCTTTTACAACCCCTTTTTCATTGACCTTAATCTTTGTTTCTTCTTGTACTTGATGAATAACTATCGAGAAATTGTCATTACCAAAAGTTAAGTTAATGGTTTGATTTAACTCAGAATTTTCGTACACTTGCTCTTTTGTATTAACACCGCCTGGATTAGACATAGCCGCTAAAAGAATATACAAAATAATGATAATAATGATTTTCAAAGCAGGCGTGACTCTTAGAAAATGGTGTGGTACTAAAACTAGTGCAGCTAAAGCAAAGAAGAGGATACCAATAATTATTAGACCTAATTTAAACGACTCGACTCCGGTAATGATAATGAATGCTATCATCAACGCGCCTAGGATATAGCCAACAACTTTCTTGATGCCTATTTCTTTTATGTTAGTAGTTTCTATATGCTTCATACTTTTTGAACTTTACTTAACAAATAAATTTTAATCTTTAGTCGGTAACATATCAACTACATTTTTCTGGTATAAAAGATATTCGTGAAAGGAAAGATAGATACATAGAGTTTGCAATAAACTTACGCAATCGGTAAATACTCAGAATAAGTCAGAGTTCTGCGAAACAGGCGCATATTTACACCTAGAGAATGAAATGGTTCTAGACCTGTATGCTCAGCTAAGTTTCTTGTTATCGTAGCAAAGTAATACTCTAATCTAAAACATAATGGGGCCGAGGTATAATTAAAATGTGAAAAAATATACTACTGCAGTAGGTATTGCTCTTTTGGCTATAATCATTATTTTTACACTGTTCCAAATATCTTTCGGCGACAAAAAACATAAGGGGGGAACTTTTGGTAACCCGATATCGGAAATCTCAACCAAGTCCATAAAAGACGAAGAAATTAAAAGCCTAATTGAAGCAGTTAAAAAGGCTTCCGAAGGCTACGTTGAGCCCCAGCAAAGTTCAGCCGAAAAGATTTACACAGCTTTTGCATCAGGCAAAATAAACACCGAAAACTATGTATTGCTTTCGTTAACAGCTCTGTACGGAGATGTCTCCTCCTTACCCACAGAATATCAGGGTGCAGATGACACATCAAAAGATTATGCCTTCATGTACGGGCTTATAAACGCAAAATGGGGAGAATTCTCTGAAGAGGCAAAAGAGCAAATCCGTCCTTTCCTGGTTTCACCAACTGACCCGAAGAGCTATTTTTACCTCAAATCCGAAAACTCAAAGAATGAAATTGGCTCGAACATTCTTAAAAATCTATCCACCCCGGACTTGGTCCATGCTGAGGAGGCTGTGGTAATCGAAATACCCTCTATTCAGGCCGTACCAAGAATCGACGTATATTATTACGGTGAAGAACAGAAACAGTCGGCTGAATGGGCGGCACAGGGAATCCGGGATGCCCTGCCGAAATTTACAGGGCTTTTTGGTTTTGAACACAAAGTAGCCTACGTATCCATTGTTGGAGAAGAGCTCAAAGCTGACGGTGAGGCGTCGATGGATGAATACGTCTTGAATACCTGCCAAATAAAAGTTCGAAAACAAAATGAAGAGAAAAACGTGAAAACAACGGCGGCGCACGAGCTTTTCCATTGCTACCAGTTTTGGTATGGACTTGTCTACGAGAAACCCGACACCATGTGGTTAATGGAAACCACGGCTACCTGGTCGGAAGACTATGTATATAAGGGTTATGCTACCGAGCATAATTATGATAAGGATTTTTTTCCGGTAACAAATATTGACGTGGTGTCTATAAGGGACAATCACGAATACGGTCTATACCTGTGGTATTTCTTTCTGGAGCAGCGCGCCGGAGCACATGAAATAATGGAAGCGATTAAATTTGGAAAAACAAATGGAGTCCGTCAGGGCACACAGGCCCGGGAAAATTTCGGTCGCGAATACCGTGACTTTGCTATGTGGAATTGGAACCGAGACCCTTTTAAACAATATCTGGACATGCCCGCATTTCCTGACGTTTCACCCTACTGGGGGTCGGTCATGGCAAAAAATATAGAAGAGATCGGAGAAACATCTTATCCAGTCAAACTGGCAAAGGGTGGCGTGCTTTACAATTTCATGACCTTTGACAACGAGGAAATAAAATTAATTGAATTTTTCCCGAGGAGTTTTACCGGAGATGATGAAAATTCTCTTGCAGGGCTTCAGGTTTTATATAAAGTAAACGGAACTTGGAATTACGAGGACTGGACCGGACTTGAAAAAAGAGATTTTTGCCGAGAATTGGATGAAGAAAACATTCAACTGGTGGTTTTGGTAACGTCAAACGCGAACCTGAGTTCAGAACTTGACCGGCCGATACAGATGCGGACTACTGAAAAATGCTCGCCAGGATGGAAGGGAAGCATAAAAGTCGAATGGGCGTACGGGAATTTACTGGATATCGGTTTTTCCAAAGGTACGTATACAGAAAAGGGAGCATACAATCTGTATGAAACGCTGGAATATGATCCCAAGGACGACGCTCTTGTGGTAACAGACCAGAAATATTTTGGCAATTACGAAGAATTTAAATACGTTGAGGGGGTTAACAAAGATTGTGGACAGTTGTGGAGCAAAAATTCTAAAAAGCTACGTGGATCAGGGTTTGTGGACTATAAAAAAACAGGCGATATGCCAGAACGTGCCAAAAGCTGGGACGATAAGGAGGTTAACAGGCTCGGGGGAACCTATCGCCTGTTTTTCAAAATATTCGGACTTAAGGATAGTGACAAATTCGCGGGGTCGGATCTGCTGTTGCAGATGCACAAAAGCTGCTGGGGAGGAATAATAGTACCGGAAGCAGACGGATTAGTCCGAGATCCTTATGAATACACAACTGACAGTTTCAAATACGAACCTAACGAGGTAGAAATAAACATCGATCCAAAAGCCAGCCATATCTCGGGAGAAGATAAATTTAAGATGTACAACGACGTTTACGGAATTGTGAAATGGAACTATCGGAAAATAGAATAAAACCACAAGAGCTACTTATTGGGTTCCAGACCCACCTACTCAGCCACTTTTTAACCCTATAACAACCTTAAAAATATAGGCCATTCGCACATTGGAACTATTGTATAATTCAAATATGGTAATAGTGTTAGATCGTAAAATAACCCCCCAAGAATTCGAACAAGCCCGTGAAATTTATAACGATTACATAAAAACAGTGATCGATACAGATAAGAACATACTAGCTGTGGGTGGCGAATTTCATATAGATTGTGAGGAAGTTTTGATAGAACAGGGAAGTAAGTTAGAAAATTTGTATGGGGGTGGTTACAGGGTTAGTACGAAAGAGGTTGAATACATGGCAATGAGCAACTATAAACCATCTTTGAATAAAATGACTTACGAGGTTGTGGATCCTAAAATAAGAGAAAAAATTTATAGTTTAACAAAGGAGTATTTAGAAGTATGAGAGATAGAACTTTTTATATAAATTCTATAAAAATGGACCTATTTAGAGTTGTAACTGCTACGGGAGATGTATCAAAACCAGCTTCAGTCGAGTCAGCTCGAGAATTTTTGGAACATTCAATAAACTCTTTTGAAAAATTCCCAAATAGGAGTCACGATATTGCTATAAAACAAGATCTGCAACATTCTTTAAAAGAAATATTTAAATTACACGAGCCCCATCATAGGTTAAGATGGGTTGAAAATGTTTTAACGGCAAAATGTAGGTTGTATTAGATATTAGTGTAATAAAGTTCGAAATTCTTCCCTAATACTCAGCCAAGAGGTAATCTATAATTAGATTTTCTGATTTTCTATCCACTCGTCATATCTTTCTTCAAGCTCTTTGTTATGTTTAACAACTATCTTATGCTTTTCTTCCAGTTCAGCTGGAATTTTCTTCTTATTCTTTTTTAGATAGTCATAAATTGCTTCAGATAAGGCTTCTATTGCCAATACAGAACAATGTATTTTAATTGGAGGTAGTCCATCAAGGGACTCTATTAAGTCATCTTTTGTTAGTTTTAAAGCGTCTTTTATTGATTTACCTTTGACCATCTCTGTAGTCGCACTACTTGTTGCAATGGCTGCCACACACCCAAAGGTTTGAAATTTCACGTCTTTTATTGTTTCTGGCTTATTAGACTTATCCATTTTGATATATAAATACATCATATCTCCACAGGCAATGTTTCCTACTTTACCTACACCATCAGGATTTCTTATCTTTCCTTGGTTTATTGGTTTATGAAAATATTTTAATACTTTATCTGTATACATAGGTTCTACTCTAACTGTTTTTTAAACCCATGGGGGACATTGCCCTCAATTTTTTTACTACTTTTGGAAGCACTTCCAGTAAGTAAGTAATTTCATTTTCTGTTGTATATCTACCAAGAGAGATTCTAATAGTGCCTTGCGCTTCCTTCTTTTCAATTCCACAGGCCAAAAGAACATGAGAAGACTCTAATTTCGGAGAAGAGCAAGCAGATACTGTTGAGACCTCTATCCCATGATTATCAAGCTCCATCATCAATGCCTCTCCTTCAATAAAGTCAAATCTGATGTTTACATTGTTTGGAAGCCTTTCTACTGCATGTCCATTTAGATAAGAGTTTGGTATCTTTTTAAGAATATTCTTAATTGTTTTATCCCTAAGTTTTGATTGACGTATACTTTCCTGTTTCATTTCACTTACACAAATTTCTAGTGCCTTAGCAAATCCTACTATAGCAGGTACGTTAACTGTTGAGGATCTTTTACCACTTTCGTGCCCTCCTCCATGAAGAAGAGGTTCTATATTCGTGCCATTTCTTATGTATAAAAGTGCAGAACCTTTGGGTCCATATATTTTATGTGAAGATGCTGTAAGTAAATCAACATTCATTTCATTTACGTCAATAGGTAGCTTGCCAACACTTTGAGCAGCATCAGTGTGGAATAAAACACCTTTTTCTTTGCATAACTTCCCTACTTCCTTAATTGGTTCTAGAGTTCCGATTTCGTTGTTTGAATGCATAATAGAAACCAAAATAGTGTTTTTAGTAATGAGCTTTTTAAGTTTTATTAAATTAATTATTCCGTTTTTATCAACTGGTGCGTAAACAACATCAAATCCCTGTTTAGAAAGCCACTTTGCACTATTTAAAACACAATCGTGTTCAATTGCTGAGACAATTATTCTATTGCCTTTGCCTTTGTTGGCAAAAGCAACACCTTTAAGTGCCCAGTTATTACTTTCGGTTGCCGAAGAAGTAAAATAAATTTCATTTGACTGGCAGTTTAAGTATTCTGAGAAAATATCTCTGGAATTTAAGACAGCTTTATTGGAGTCTACTCCCATTGTATGAATGGAGGCCGAATTACCATATTTTACGTTGAAATAAGGAAGCATAGCCTTAACCACGGCCTTATCTACAGGGGTAGTAGCTGCATAATCTAGATATACTTTTTTATTTGTCTTTTTTGTGCTCATACTAAGTTATTCCTTAATCCTCAAACTATTAGATACCACACTTACAGAGCTTAGCGCCATTGCTAGACTCGCAATAATTGGAGATAGTAGTATTCCAAAAAATGGATACAGCGCACCAGCTGCGACTGGAATACCTAGTGTATTATACCCAAATGCCCAAAACAAATTTTGTTTTATAGTTCTTAAAGTGGTTTTTGACACTATTATGGCCTCTACTACTTTATTTATAGCTCCCCCAACCAATACAATATCACCTGCTTCGATAGCAACATCGGTACCAGTACCCATTGCGATACCAATATCTGCTGTTGCAAGAGCAGGAGCATCGTTTATACCATCACCAACCATTGCTACGACAAAGTCTGGATTCTTTTCCTTTATTTCTTTAACAATCCTGGCTTTATCTTTGGGTAGCACTTCTGAATATACCTCCTGGATATCTAGTTCTTGGGCAATTGCAGATGCAGTTGTATTGTTATCCCCCGTAATCATTATTGAAACTATGTTCATAGCCTTTAATTTTAGAACAGTATCTTTAGATTCTGTTTTAATAGCGTCCGAAATACCCATTAATGCTGAAATCTTTTTATCTAAACTAACAAAAGAAACAGTTTGTGCTTTTCTTCTTAATGTTTCTCCAAGGTCTTGCATATCCCCACTTATCTCTACATCTTCTTTGTCCATAAGTTTTTTTGTCCCTATCAAAACCTCTTTTTTATTCACAATTGCCTTAATCCCTAATCCAGATAAATCTTCGAATGCCTCTACGACATACGCTTTATTGCCTGCTAAATAATTAACAACCGCTTCTGCTAAAGGATGGTGCGATTTGCCCTCGACTGAGAGCACTACTGATTTTATATACTTAGTATCAGCATCTTTTGTGATTTCAAACGTCTGAACTTCAGGCTTTCCTTTTGTTAGTGTACCTGTCTTGTCAAAGATCACATGCGTAATTTTATTTGCTAACTCCAAGGCTTGCGCATCTTTAATTAATATTCCTTTCTTAGCACCATTGCCTGTACCGACCATAATTGCTGTTGGGGTAGCTAAACCAAGTGCGCAAGGACATGCAATTATTAAAACTGTTATAGCTGTATAAACAGCCAATGGCAGAGTACCAAATACTACCCAGATTCCAAAGGTAACAGCACTTATTAAGATAACAACCGGTACAAAAACGCCAGAAACCCTATCGGCTAGTTTTTGTATGGGGGCTTCTGTAGCCTGAGCCTCTTCTACCATCTTTATAATTTGAGATAAAAATGTATCTGCCCCTACCTTTGTAGTCTTGATTTTTAAGTAGCTTGTCTTGTTTATGGTTGCACCTATGACATTATTACCGATACTTTTTTCGACAGGTAGTGATTCCCCTGTAATCATAGACTCATCTAATGTCGTTAAACCCTCAATAATTACACCATCAACGGGTATTTTCATGCCCGGCTTGACAACAACAACGTCACCAACAACTACCTGATCTAAAGGTAGAAGAACTTCCTTCCCATCACGTATTACAATAGCCTCCTTTGCCTGTAGTTCAAGTAATGATCTAATAGCATCACCTGTTTTACTTTTAGCTTGGGCCTCAAGGTACCTGCCAAGAAGAATAAAAAAGATAATAAATACAGATGCCTCAAAGTATACCTCAGTACTATTAAGATCAATTAAACTTGGAAAGAGAGTTATTACTGTTGAGTAACCCCAGGCTGTAATAGTACCCAAAGTAATTAAGGTGTCCATGTTAAAAGCCCTTACTTTAAGTGCTGTTAAAGCAGATTTGTGAATTTCTCTACCACCCAAAAAAAGAATTGGGGTTGTAAGTAAAAATTGTAGTGTATTAAGTATCGTATGGTTAAAATACATTTCAGGCATTGGTACTAATTCTGTAAGACTAGAAACTAACATCCATAACATCAAAAAAATAAATGGAACAGAACCCAACCCAACAAACCAAAGATTATTCTTTAACTTTACTAACTCAGCTTCTTTTTTCTCTTTAGCAATAGATTTTTTAGCAGTAGGAGAAGCAAGCAGTGTTCCTCCGGAGTCATCAGTAATTAGTTCATAATTACCTAAACTGGAGATAGTTTTAGAAATAGTCTGTAAATCAATAAGGGACTTATCATACTCTATAACTAAAAGTTCAGATCCATAGTTTACACTTACCAGCTTTACACCTTCTAAGGACCTTACCGCACGCTCAATCAAGGTCTTGCAAGAAGCACAGTGCATGCCAACTATTGGAAATGTATCTTTTACAATATTACTCATATCACTTTTACTATTACTGGGGTAACCATTCCCATAGAACACGAAATTTTGTATATGCCAGGTTTAGGGGCTATAAACTCCACACTATTCATACCAGATTTTAGATAAATTACTTCTGGATATAAGCCAGGACCATATACTGCCTGAGCACACCCCACAGCCCCTTTATTATTGATTTCCCATCTAGTTTTAACACCGGACTTGATAGATATTTGTCTTGGATAGTACTCAAACCCAGACGCATCCATCTGAATAACCTGGTATTTAGAATCACCTATGGCATCTCCTAAGGATTCTGGGGAACTCTCCTTGCTAAAACTAATATCATTTAAACTTTTAAGTCCTAAAACATTTAACTGGGAATTTATTGCATAGAAAGCAAAAAACACTATTAAAGCTCCAGAAAGTAGACTAAATCTCTTTGAGGCTACTGGGTTTGAGTAAAATTTCACACTTGAAAAACTAATAACTGCAAGAATCGGAAGTGTGCCTAGAGAAAAGGCTAGCAAGTTTACAAATCCTGACCAAAAGTTTCCAGTAGTTAATATAGTACCTTGAGCTACTAGTGTGAAACCACACGGCACAAAAAAAGTCATAGCCCCCACAATGGCTGGTAAGTATTTTCCTTGCACTTCTTGATTTTTATCTAAAAAACGGTTGTTTTTAGTGAGATTAAGATTAAATCTATGAAACCACTTAATACCTATCATCTGAAACCCAACTACCAACATTAAAGCTGCTATTAAAACTGTAACCACAGCAGTGGCCTGTATAGAAACTGTGAACATGCTGCCTAAGTATCCTAAGATACCTCCAAAAATTGCAAATGTAGCTATTCTTGATGCATTGAAGTAAATAAAAGGAAGTATACTTTTTGTTTTGTTACCGTTATACATGGTGTTCCATTTCTTAGACAAAGACAATAAAAGTCCTCCTACTAAAGCAGCACAACTTGAAATACCCGCTGCTATACCAAATAGGAAATAACCAAGTGGTGTTGAATTTGGGTTTATTGAAAATCGCATGAAAATATTTGATTTTTCAAAGGCGTAAAATATTAATGCAAATATACCCGTAATTAGTAATACTTTTTGTATGTCGCCTTTGGCTAGATCCTTTTCATATTGCTCGTCATTATGAAAAGAGTAACCCAAATCTTGAAATAGGCTATTAAGGTGTTCGGCTGATGGTATTTTTCCCGGCGCTTTTGCGTAGATAGTAACCTGAGATTTTGTTAAGGAAACTTTTACATCTTGTATACCCTCTAAATTAAGGATGTTTTGTTTAATTAATAACTCGCAAGAACTACAGTGCATACCTTTTATAAAGTAACGCTGTACTTTTTCTGCTTTTTTACTCTTATTTGTACTCATATATATTAAGAAGTTCTTTAGTGATTTTATCGAAGTTTCCTTTCTTAGCCTGATCTACTACACAATGTTTTATATGGTCAGCCATGACTACAGAATCAAGCTTTTTTAATGCTTTTTGCACAGCTAGTGACTGATGAATAATATCAATGCAATATTTATCTTCTTCAATCATCTTCTCAATAGCGTTTATATGTCCTCTTATAATCTTAATTCTATGCGTTAGCTTTTCTTTGTTTTCAGTCATATTTTAATATATCCCCCCAGGGGGGATGTAATAAAGAATACATAAGTTAGAGGAGTTTGTAAATAGGTTATTACCTGACGGGATGCTTACTCTGTATAAAGCCAAAATACATAAAAAGAATAAAATATAATAAACATTTTTTATCGCTAACTAAATATAGTTTTAGTTCGTAATTATCTTTTAATTGTAATCTGGTACAATCTAGTGCTGTTGCTTATTCAAATATGAAATTAAGAAATATAGCTATAATTGCACACGTTGATCACGGAAAAACCACAATTGTTGATGGTTTGTTAAAGCAATCCCATATTTTTAGGGAAAATGAACCTATTATGCAACAACATTTGATTATGGACTCAAATGACCAGGAAAAAGAAAGAGGAATTACTATTTTGGCAAAAAATGTTTCCATTGAGTATAAAGGTACAAAGATAAATATTATTGATACACCTGGACATGCGGACTTTGGTGGTGAAGTTGAAAGAACTCTTAATATGGCTGATGGGGCACTTTTAGTTGTTGATGCTCAAGAAGGACCTATGCCTCAAACTAAGTTTGTATTAAAAAAGGCTTTAGAACTAAATTTAAAGATTATTGTAGTTATAAATAAGATTGATAAATCAAATGCAGTTATAGAGCACACTATCTCAAAAATCTCTGATTTGTTTTTAGAACTAGCAACACACGAAGAACAGCTCATGTTTCCTACTTTATATGCCTTTGGAAGGGCCGGTAAGTCCTGGAATGAGATTCCTGATGACCCAGACCAACCTGCTGATTTTAGCCCCATACTAGATGCAATTTTAGAGTACATTCCAGAGCCAAATATTGGAGAAGGTCCTTTCCAAATGCTTGTTACAGCACTAGATTGGGATAGTTACAAGGGAAAATATGTAATAGGAAGAATTAATAGAGGAAATATTAAGACAGGTCAGAAATTAGCAGTAATAAAGCCTGACGGATCAATAAGTGAGTCAAAAGTTGAAATAATATTTGTAAACGAGGGACTTGGAAAGATGGAGGTAGACTCTGGGTTTTGTGGAGATGTTGTTTCTATAACGGGAATAGATGCAGCAAGTATTGGTGACACCATTACTGATGTGGATACTCAAGAAGCGTTACCAACTATTAGGGTAGAAGAACCTACACTTAGTATTACGATAGGGGTAAACACTTCTCCCTTTAGAGGAACTGAAGGGAAATTGTTAACCAGCTCAAAAATCCTCGAACGTATAAAAAGAGAGTTACAAACAAATGTAGCTATGAAGTTTAAGGTAGCAGAGGATGGAAAATTTGTCTTATCAGGTCGTGGGGAGCTTCACCTATCTGTGTTTTTAGAAAACTTACGTAGAGAGGGGTTTGAGATTGAGGTAAGTAAGCCAATAGTTATGACTAGAGTTATAGATGGTGTAGAAATGGAACCAATTGAGGAACTTACTGTAGATGTAGATACAGAATATGTAGGTACAGTAAAAAGTGAGGTTGGTAAAAGAAGAGGAGATCTACTTAATCAAGAACAAATTCATGAAAACTATACAAGATTAACTTTTGAAATAACAACCCGAGGAATACTAGGACTAAAGGGAATGCTAATGACCTTAACTAAAGGAACT
>JAHIRX010000084.1 GCA_018818485.1 Patescibacteria group bacterium | reverse complement strand
ATGACTTGCGATAGTGTTGAACAGGCTAAAGATATTGGTAAGAAACTAATGGAGAAGAAGTTATGTGCCTGTATAAACATCTTTCCTGATATAAAACCTATGTTTTTCTGGCCCCCAAAGTCTGGAAAAATTGATGAGAGTGATGAGGTAGCTATGATAGTAAAAACAACAGAAAGTAAGTATAAAGAGCTAGAAGAAGAAATTTACAAAACACACCCACACGACACACCCTGCATAATAGCTATTCCTACAGAACATGTAGGTAAGAAGTATTACGACTGGTTAGTAAGTGAGCTAGAGGAGTAAAACCTCAACATTTTCCACCTTAACATTGTATCTACCAGTTCGAAAGTCATCCCATCTGGCGAGCCACGTATAGTATTTCCTTTACATACAATAAATAATATTTATACCCACTACGTACTCTTCGGAATTTGATATGTAAGTTTATATCCTATAAAATACACCTAAAATACACCCACAAATAAGAGGAGGAAGCATGGCTTTTAAATGTACAAACCCAGAGTGTTACAGGTGCACCGATAACCAATGGCAGTTCTGTCCATACTGTGGTCAGAGGTTGAGAAAGTGGAAGAGAAACACAGGAGAGCCTACACGAAGGCCAGGTTTTTACTGGTGCCCTAACTGTCATAGGAACAGGAGAAAGTCTTTAGGATACGGCAGAGAAGTGAACTATTGTTATGAATGCAGCTGTCCGTTGGAGAAGAAGATACCTTAATAATTAATATCGTAAGTGCAAAATACAGAACCCTTTTCTTCTCAAGGGTTCTTTTTTTTATTCCCCCAAACACTAAATACTCATCAAAACCTCAATGTTTTCCACTTTAATATCGTACCTACCAGTTCGAAAGTCATCCCATCTGGAGAGCCAAATTTATTTACGTAAAATATATAGTGAGGGGAGGTATGGGGTATTACACAAACACCTTAACTTCCTCTAACACCTTCTCATCAATCTCTTCCCACTCAAAAGTTCAAAAAATCGTCCCATCTGGCGTGCCACGGTTTGTGGTTGTTATAACAACCTAAACTTGATTACCTTTAACGGGGTTTCTGGTGTTACTTTCGTTGAATAGTACTTTGAGTAAGTAGCATACAGTTCTTGCTCGGAATTAAACTTTTCATGACCTTCTTTGTCCTCTTTTGTTAAAGCACCAAAGGTTGTCTCCTTAATCCAGGTAATTTCGGCTTTTGCATACTCGATGTTGTCCATACGACAAAGGGATAACTCGTCCCCCACACTTAAATCCTTATCATCGTTTATTCTCCATGTTATGTCCTTCTCTCCCTTTAGTACTAGTTCTGGTAAAGGGTCACTAAATCGTAGTCGTTTTGTCATGACACTATCTTATCAAAAAAAGTATCACGGTTGAGAAAGTTGTCTTTTGAAATTATTACTTACTGAAAGCACATCGCACAACCACCCCCCCAAATCCACTCCTCAGTCCGCATAAGTTCTACAAAGTGGAAGTCGAGCTCGACGAATCTCTAATTAACCGACTTTTGGTAGAATAAATAGAAATGAAGTCATTAATTATTTACATTTCTGTTCATCATAAAAATACGGAAAAGATTGCAGAGGCCATAGCCGAGGTATTGCAATCCGAAATAAAAAAGCTGAATGAGGTTTTTGATGAAGACCTATCTTCGTACGATATGGTTGGTTTTGGTTCAGGTATATATATGTGGCAACACCACAAATCTATTTTTAACTTTGTTGACAAAATGACTGATAAAGACAGAAAACCCGTGTTCATATTTTCAACCAGTGGTACCAAAGGTGGAATTAAATATCATAAGGAACTAAGGAATAAATTACTAAAAAAGAACTGTTATATTATAGGTGAATTCAATTGTCTTGGATGGGATTCCGTTGGTCCGTTAATACTTGTAGGTGGAATAAATAAGAAAAGACCTAACGAAAAAGATTTAGAAGACGCAAAAAGATTCGCTTTGACACTAAAAGAAAAGGTGTAAAACTAATTATCTTTGGTTATAGCTGTTTATACAAACACTTTAACTTCCCCAAAAACCCTCTCATCAACCTCCTCCCACCTAAAAGTTCGAAAATCGTCCCATCTGGCGTGCCAATACCCCATAGTTGATAAATACCCTTATTTAATATATAATTTCTCAAACTAAAACGAATCGGAGAAGAAAAATGAATCCAACGAGAGAGGATTATTGGAGAGCCTTTGTGACTCCTAGGGCAGCATATTATGGATGGATGGGAGAAGGACCAAAAGAAGCGTATAAAAGGATGTGGCCATTTAGGGTGATATTTATTGTAATTTGGTTTATTATCCTTTTTTATATACTCAATCTTAACGGACTCTTCTAGTATAGGTTCAAACAGCGTTTATTCTATGGACGCTGTTTTTTTATTCCTCCAAACACCCCCTCAAGTTCCGAGTAACCAACATTAGGGGGAGCCACATATACTATTTCCTTTACATACAATAAATACTAGAAATACCCTTATTGGACAACACACTTCCTGCTAAAATAAATGCAATGGATATAAATAAAGCACTTCTAAAGCTCCACAGTTTATTAGAAGGTTGGGGTTTGGATGAGAAAGACTATGTTTTGGTAGATGAGTTTGCATACTTTTTACAAGACTACAATTTAGAAGGACCAGAAATAAAGTTAAAACATCTTGACCTGTATGTTGTTGGAGAGAAACTTCCCTGGGATATAAAAGATGAGAGGAGTACTATTCCTCCAAACAACACCCCATATATGAGAAATTACGAGTATTTCATGCGTGGGACAGGTTACTCACTAGACCTTCTTGTTGCTAACCCAACTATTATGGGTTCTAAAAAGGTTATGTATAAACTAACAGACGAGATAAGTTTTCCTTTGATGGAAACTGAGGCGATGACACAACAATTTGTAGACCACACCCTACTTCATTACTCACTGGAAGATGTTGGAGAGCACAAGATAAAGGAGTGGTTTAGTAAACTCACAAAGTTAAACCAACTAGCAAAAGACAGAAATGATAAAAAACTAATAAAGTTAAGTGAAGAGTTAATATTGAAAGTACAAACCCATTGGGGAAAGCTTTTAGCTTGATATAATTCAAATATGACAGACATGCTTCTTGT
>JAHIRX010000083.1 GCA_018818485.1 Patescibacteria group bacterium | reverse complement strand
TAATCTGTAGTTTTCTTCATCAATACCAAATGCTCCATACATTGATTCTTTATAGAAATCTAGATGCCCCGAGTGTGACCAAAGAGCCTCACTTGCAATATGTGGGGTTGCTGCAGGAACGTATCCTCTATTCAGATAAGTATTAAAAGCAAATTCCATAACTTTGTGTCTAATAAAAGCACCATTTGGTAACCAAACAGGAAGTCCTTGTCCTACCTCATCGTCCATAAGGAAAAGTTCCATCTCTTTTCCAATTTTTCTGTGGTCTCTTTCTTTGGCTTTCTCAATCATTTCAAGATATTCATCTAAATCTTTTTTAGAATCAAAAGCTGTGGCATATATTCTAGTTAACATCTTATTTTTCTCATCCCCATGCCAGTAAGCACCCGCCACATTTAGTAGTTTAAAAGCTTTTATCTTTCCAGTACTTTTAATGTGATTTCCAGCACAAAGATCTATATCGTGATATTTATCTTTTTCTTTACCTGTCTCACATACAGTAGCTTGATCTCCAGATTTTTCAATTTCTTCTATCATCTCTAGTTTGAATGGGTTATCCTTAAATACTTCTTTTAGTTCATCAAATGAGGCTTCTCTAATATCTAAAGGAAGATCTGCATCAATTATTTCTTGCATTCTTTCTTCTATCTTTGGAAAATCTTCTACAGATATCTTTCCATCGTAATCAAAGTCCCCATAAAAACCATCTTCAATGGGTGGTCCCATAACCTTCTTAGCACCATCAAATAGGCTTTCTACAGCCATATGCATAATATGTTCAGCAGAGTGCCTTAACGCAAATAATGGATCGTCTTTAATTTTGTCTATTACTTTTTCTTTTTTCACTACCTTTGATTATATATAAATTTAGCTTTAGTTAAAAGGAAAAAGAAAAAGACCCTCTTACTGGGACTAAGAGGGTTCCTCATACTCGAGTTTCCATTCAACATATGCTACCTTGTATCCATTAATCTCCTTCCCAACTATTCTTTTTACGACTTCTTGAATGTTAGTGTCTCTGAAGACGATTATCAATCGTCCGACCCTTGGAGTAAAAGAGGCTCTCAATATATGATCTTTTTTGTTTTTCAATATACAATAGGTTTTTAGACCTGACCATTGAGATATATTGCTATTACTCTCATTTGAGACAAATGTGTAGCTGTCTCCAAGTTCTTCAACAACTTTAATCAGAGAATTTTTGAGTGTTTCTCCAACACTACCAAGTGATTCCAATCCCATAAGGTACTCCCTTCAGATTAAATCGTTTTTCCCAGTATAGTGGGTTATTATATATGTAGTTGCTACATTTATCAAACTATAAGATATGATATTAAATATATTTAAAGAGAAAAATTGGACAAGCTTTGACGTTGTAGCAAAAGTTAGAGGTATTTTAGGTGAAAAGAAAGTTGGACACGCAGGAACCTTGGATCCTTTAGCTGAGGGCGTACTGATTGTTCTTACTGGAAAAGATACTAAAGGGCAAAGTGAGTTTATGGGGATGGAAAAAGAGTATGTTGCAGAGTTTGGTTTAGGATTAGATTCAAAAACTTATGATTTGGAAGTTTTACCACACACTGTTGATAGTAATATAAATTTTGAAGAGAAATTAAAGAAATATGTTGGGAGAATAAAACAAAAAGTTCCACCCTACTCTGCTCTTAAGGTTAAAGGTAAAACCCTCTATAAAGAAGCTAGAAAGGGAAATATTGATGAGACTAAACTTCCCGTAAAGGAAATTACTATACACCGTATTGATATTTTAGATAAATATGAGGTGGAATTGGAAACTGACTTAGGTTTTAAAGTGGTTTCTATTGTTAAAGCAAAAATAGTTTGTAGCTCTGGTACATACATTCGTTCTCTAGCTCACGATTTAGATAGTGTGCTTGTTAGTTTGGTAAGGACAAGAATTGGAGACTATAAAGTCGAGGACTCTGTAAGGGTATCTGAGTTAAAGAGATAATTGCTCTTTTTCCACCTGTATCTTTTCTACTTTTAATAAACCTATCTTTTTTAGAAGAGAAAATATCATTTCTACTGTTAGAAAGTAGATATAGTAAGCAATGGTTCCGTAGAAATGGATTATCAAAAAGATAAGTAATGCCATCACTGGTGAAAAAAGTCTTTTGTAAGGCTCTAAAAACCTGTTTACTTGAGATTCTATTATTCCCTTTACATCAATATTGTCAGGGCTAATTAGACTAGATATATCAAAACCCTCTATTGGAACAGGAAGTTGGGGAATTTCTTTAGGAATTTGGCTTTCAACAATACCTTTTACAGGTTCTTCAGCTACTTCTGCAATCTTTTGCCCAATATTTACACTGCTAACCCCCGAGGATTCAAGAAGAAAGATTGTAGCTGCACAAATACTAAATGCCAGTAATACTCCCCTTACAGAGTATCTAAGAGTGTGTCTAGGGGCTGTTTTAATCATGTTGTTACTTAGTTTTAATGATCTTTGAGATGATAGGACTGAGATAGCAAATGAACCTAAGCCAACAATTGTAGCGTAGAACATATCGTAGGTTGCAAGTAGAATAATTATTCCTAGTGATATTCCTGCAGCTGTCCAAAGATTTTGAGTCCACTTATTTGCTGTAACTGTAGTTAGAGCAAGTGTGTACATGGTAAATACAAGGATCAGAATGAGCTTTATTGCAAAATCCCAAGAGACAGAGAAATAGTTTTGAGTTTGAATAAAGTTTTTAATTAAACTAACAACAATAAAAGATTCGATAGCAAGTATTAAAGACACAATAATACGTTTTATTGTAGGCAGTTTAATCACCTTTTAAGTATAGCAAATTAGTGATGATGTTTAGCTTCGCAAGCCTCTGCTTCTGCTTTATCTGTGTGAATAGTTCCATCAGGATGTTCTGCTGGACTGTAGATCGAGTAGAGTTTCATATCTTCACTTGATTCATTAATAATGTTGTGTTCAGTTCCTGCTGGAATAACAACAGCAAAACTATCCTCAATTGGGTAATCCTGGCCATCTAATGCTACCTTTCCACTTCCCTGCTCTATCCTAATGAACTGATCTACATCATTGTGTACTTCCATTCCGATGTTTTCACCAGGCTTTAAATTCATAACAACTAACTGACTAAACTTATTTGTTGCAAGTACTTTTCGAAAATTATCATTTTCTAAAGTAGCTTTTTCAATATTTTCCACATATATAGGCATAACTATGACCTTTCTTTAATTTGATATCGTACTTATTCTAGTATAAACTCTTGGCATATAAAAGGAGAGATGGAAATGAAGGTTAAAATAACAACTGCTGGTAATTGTCCTAAGTGTAGTCGTTACTTAAAAACTGTCTATCAGACACAATCTACTGATCATGAAAATCAAACTCACGCAAAGGGCAAAAATGCAAGTGCGATCATTAGGCATCTGAAGAAGATTCATCATTATGTGTTCTCTAGCCAGGAAGTTGAGATTGAAAAGTGGATTCATATTCGAGGAACCATAAAAGTTATTGAATCCGAGAAGATATAAGAACAAAAAATTCCCCACGTTTTATATTTACTACGTGGGGAACAAAAAGTACTCTTACTTTTCAATTTTAGTTCCGGGTTTCTAAGTTTCTTATTTAGTTATTTAGCGAGGGCCCAATTATATCCATTGCCTTCTCAGCACTCATATCTAAGATGGCATATTCGCACGCATAGATAAACTTTCCTTTTAAACCGGGTATTCCTCCTATTTTTTTGAGAATTTTTTTGTCATAGCAAAGTATCTCAGTTACTACGTTTTTTCCCTTATTGCTGATAGGTATCATTAAATGCTCTATAAGAAAGACACAACTACTATTTTCTTTTAGTTTTTCTATAGCTATTTTTATATTCTCTACGGTTTCTATTAGGAATATAGGCTCAACTATTTTTCTTGTGTCATCTGCAGTTTTGTTTAGGACCACTACCTCTCCGTTATCTAGATACCACTCCGTATCCTTTTGTAGTATTGTGCTGGCGATCTGGGGTGTTCTTACTTTGATCCTGCAGCAGTGAATCTGTTTACCATTCTCCTTAATTATAGGAATTATAACTGAGTCATACTCACCAGAATTGATAGAAAAACTCGCTTCTACGAAATCCCAAAGTTTCTCAACTTTAACTCTCATCTTCTCTCCTTATATCTTGTATTTAATCTTGGAAATTATACCTATAAAATGTATCCGAGTCTACTATAGGACCTACGCTTCTGTAATTTTACGGGCTATAAAAACGTATTTTGTGGCCTCTACTAAAAGTAAGCTAGCTATCGCAATTACTATTAGAACTATCCAATCGCTAAACACAAGAGGTACTGTGTGAAGTAGCACTTGAAGTGGTGGGAAATATATTGCTATTGAAAAGAGGAATAGCACCATAACTGAAGAAAGAAGTAACCATTTATTTGAGAATATATTTATATCCCATATATTTCTTCTTAAACTTTTATATGAGTAAATTACAAAAGCAGTATCTACACAAATTCCTCCAAATATCATGGTTCTAACGTATTCAAGATCAAGCTTTAAGTAACCCCACAGATACCAAAAAAGTGCAAAAGTTAGTATTTCATCGATAAGTCCTGTAACAAATATTAAAAACTTCATCTCTTTGTTAACAAGAGGAGAATCGGCAGGATATGGTTTTCTTTTCATAACATCTTTTTCTTTGGGCTCAAACGCAAAAGCAATATTAGGAAGTGTATCTTCAACTATGTTATTCCAAAGTATCTGAGTCCAAAATAAAGGTATGGGCCAGCCCATAAGCATACTGAAACCTACAACTACAGTGGATGAGAAAGCGTCTGAAAGAATATATGAGATGCCCTTTCTAAGATTATCTAAGATTACTCTTCCCTCCTCTACCGCATCAACAATTATGCTAAAGCTATCGTTAAGTAAAACTAAATCAGATACTTCTTTTGCAACATCAGTTCCTGATCCAAGAGCAATGCCTATATCGGCCTTTTTAAGAGCTGGAGCATCATTTATCCCATCTCCAGTCATTGCTACTACCTTTCCTATTTTCTGCCATGCCTCAACAATTTTACTCTTGTGTTTTGGCTCAGTTCGAGCATAAATTACTATTTTTTCGACAATCTCAGAAAGCTCTTCTACAGACATAGCTTCAAGATCAGTTCCCTCTAATATATTTTCATCATCAACAGAAAGCCCTAGTTTATTTGCAATAGCTTTTGCTGTATTTCTATGATCTCCAGTAATAATAACGACCTTCATACCTGCTTCTTGGCATGTTTCCAGAGCTGTCTTTACACCTACTCTTATAGGATCATTCATACTTATAAGACCGGTGAATGTTAAATCTTTAATTTCTTCTTCCAAATTAATATCTTCTTCAGGTTTTTGTATTTCTTTATATGCAGTACATATTAGTCTAGAACCTTTAAGTGCTAGTCTGTTTAATATTCTTTCAATCTCTTCCAGTCTCACCTCATTTAATTCCCGTTTTCCGTAATTAAGTTGTACATATTTAGAGACTTTAAGAAGTATATCGGGAGCACCACATACAAAAAGCATGTACCTATGGTCTATTTTATGAATGCTCGCTTGATATTTAATAACGGAATTAAATGCTAAAAATTTTACTGTTGGATGGCTTTTTTCGTACTCTGGCTTTAAAAATCCTGCTTTAGCACCGGCCATCAAAAGAGCTTTACCAGTGGGAGTTCCCCCTACTCTCCATTTATCATAACTATCCTCAGGGTTCTCAACAAAAGCTTCGTTACACATCGCAGCTATTTTTAAACTCATTTCATAAGTAGTGTCTTTTACTCCTGGTTTTATATCAAAAGTATTTTCAACGGTAATTACTTTATCTGCTTCCATCTCACCTTCTGTAATAGTT
>JAHIRX010000082.1 GCA_018818485.1 Patescibacteria group bacterium | reverse complement strand
AGACAGTAATCCTAAAGATGGTCTAGCACTAGTTGTAGGAGGACTATTTATCCTAGCTTTAGTATTTGCTACATACAATTATTTCAACAAAGGAAACCAGGGCGAACTTGGAGAAGGAGGAGCATTTGAAACAATTCTTGATGAGAAAGAGACAGGAGGCATTTCAGGACAAGCCCTGGGAACAGGAGGTTCTGTAAGTACCACTGATAATATATGGGTAGCAACTGACTATAAAGAAGGTGATATAAAGGGTCCAACATACACAGTTCAATCAGGAGATACACTTTGGGAAATTGCAGAAGCAGTATACGGAAGTGGGTTTGAATGGACTAGAATTCTTCAAGAGAACGCAGATAGCATTGGATACTTACCAAACGGCTCACAAGCACTTATCGTACCTGGACAAGTTCTAAGACTGCCGTAGTTTTCTAATTTATTTAACTTAAAAGACTAAAATCGCACCAGCGAATGTGTTAGAGGTGCGGTTTTTGTTGTTATAATATCCTCAGCTAATGCGGCGGTAGTTCAGTGGTAGAATGTCTCCTTCCCAAGGAGAAGGTCGCGGGTTCAAGTCCCGTCCGCCGCTCCAGTACACCATTTTCTAATCTAAATAGATTTAATGTATTGAATCTAAAATTTTCTTAGGTTAATATTCACATCACGATGCCTAGTAAACTAGAAACTTTAATTTACAAAGTCAACGATGACTTGTTTCAAAAAATCAATAAAAGATTTACGTCAATTGATAAAAGATTTGATTCAATTGATAAAAGATTTGATTCGATGGATAACCATTTTGATTCTATTGACAATGAGTTAGAGAATCACCGAAGGATATTAAATAATCATACTAGTGCTTTATTGAATATTGAATCTAAATTAAATATCTATAGTGATATGTATGAAAATAATAAGTTTAAGATTAATGAACTTGATACAAGGGTATCAGCACTAGAAACCAATTAAATCTAATCTTTGTATCTCTTTTCCTGATAAAATATCTCTAGTAAGCCGAAGTAGCTCAGTGGTAGAGCAGATGTATCGTAAACATCAGGTCGTGGGTTCAACTCCCACCTTCGGCTCCAGTAAAACTTTGGTAAAATTACACTCCTATGAAAAAAATTAGAAAAGCAATAATTGCCGCCGCAGGTTACGGCACTAGATTTCTACCTGCAACTAAAGACATTCAAAAAGAAATGCTTCCCATTATTGATAAGCCCATTATTCAGTACCTTGTGGATGAGTTAGTTGAATCTGGAATCGAAGAAATTATTATAGTTAAAAGACCCATATATAACTCGATCGTAAACTACTTTAAACCCTCCCCTGAACTTGAAAAAACGTTAGAAGATGCTGGAAAAACAGATTACCTAGAGATGATAAGAAACATCCCTAGAATGGCAAAATTTCATTTCATAGACCAAGATGAGAGTCTTCCTTATGGCAATGCTAGTCCCCTACTCTCTGCAAAACACTTATTAGAAGAGGGGGAGTCTTTTGTATATATGTTTGGAGATGACCTTGTTACTGCAAAAGTACCAGCTACAAAACAACTTATCGATGTATTTGAAAAAGAAAACCCTGTAGGAATACTCGCAGTTCAAGAAGTTCCTTGGGATGAGATCTACAGATACGGCTCTGTTAAATACAAGGACAATGCTCCATATAAATACGAGATGGAAAGCCTTTTTGAAAAGCTTCCAAAAGAAAAGGCCCACTCAAACATGGCTCAGTTTGGAAGATTTGTTTACGACTACAAAATGATTGAGTATGCTGAAAAACAACATACAGGAATTGGTGGGGAGCTTTGGCTTGCTGATATAAATAACTCTATGGCGGAAGCAGGAGAAAAAGTTATTGCACAACCAATAGAAGGACTGTGGTTAACAACAGGAGACCCATTAAGATTTATTAAAGCTACCATTAAATTTGCTTTGGAAAGAGATGACTTAAAAGATGATCTGCTTACCTTTCTTAAGGAAGAAATCGTTTAACATTTAGGGTAGAATCAGCATATGGCAAGTCTGAAAGCTCCAAAAAGAATAACTGAGAAACAACTTAGAGATAGATTTAATACCGTTATTCTAGGTATCACTACTATGGTATTTGTTGGAGGAATATCTATTTTCTTCTTTGCTCCCCAAATAGGTGCCTTTTTTGGATTTTTTTCTAAACATAGAGGTGAGGAAAGCTATAGACCAACTGCAAAACCCTCAGCACCTGTGTTTGAAGATGTTCCTGAGGCTGTTAATGAAAACAGTGTAGATCTATCTGGTAGAGCTCAACCTGGAGAAACAATTCTTCTGTTTGTTAATGGTCCTGAAAAAGCAAAAACTACTGCAGATTCCGAAGGAAAGTTTAATTTTGTAGATGTTCATTTAATTAATGGAAAAAACACTCTTTTTGCAAAAGCCCTTGATAGTCAAAACAGAGAAAGTGATAAAACTGCCTATTTCTATATCACTGTAGATAATGACTCTCCTGAAATTGAAATAGATGAACCAAAAAATGGAGATACAGTTAAAAACTTAAACAGAAGGATTAGAATATCTGGAAAAATAAATGAGAAGGCAACAATAACCATAAATGGAGGAACTGTAGTTCAGAAACCAGATTTTTCATTTGATTACGATCTTGGTGTAAAAGAAGGAAGTGTAAAAATAGAGATAAAAGCAGTAGATCCTGCAGGAAATGAAGCCACTCAAGAATTAAACGTTACTTACCAAGAAAAGAGTAGTTAAGAATACGAACATAATCTGTGGATAAAAGAGTGAGTTAATAAACTGAGATTCCAGCAAAAATCCTAAAACTAGAGAAATTACTACTAACCACTCACCTTTTTTCTTACTAAAAGCACTTATAGCTGGGAATACCAAACCTGAAAGATAAAATACAAGGCCAAAAATACCTGTGGTAGCTAGTACAAAGAGCAAACTAGAGTCAGAACCAGCTCCAGAATGAGTTAAAAATGTATCTACATCTAAGAATCCGTAGTCTTTTTGAACATATCTAAATGTATTGAAACCAACTCCAAATAATGGGTAATCTTCTACTATTTCCCATGTATTTTTCCATGAAACAAGCCTAAATGACGCTGAATCAGAGGGGTCTGTAAGCCCAGAAATACGAGTTTGTATCCTAGGAACCGCAAAGTATGCTAAAAATGCCACAAAAAGGCTCACAAGGAGCAGAGAGCGCGACTTAAAGATCCCATAGACTAGAATAACAACTCCAAACATTCCCCAGCCACTCCTAGAAAATGTAAGAAACAAGGCTACTAAAATTACAAGAAAAAACGCAGGTTTGAAATCTTTTTTTGAGAACAATTTATCTAAAAGTATTGTTAAACAGATAACAAAGTAGGCACCTACAAAATTAGGATCAAAGAAAGTACTAGCAAGCCTGTTTTTATGTGGATCCCAGCCTAAAGAGGGGTCTAGCTTTGTAAAGTCTGGTAATACTAAGATCTGTATAAATCCTACAACTGCAAGAAATAATCCAGAATAGATTACAACATTTTCAAACATTTCCCACGTTAGTATCTTTTTATCTACCATGTTAAAAACAACTAGAGAACTCAGTAGATAACTAATCCACCTAATCAAATATAGGGTGCCCACTGCGATCTCTACTCCTTCAAAGTTAGGTAGTGCTAAAACAAGAGAGATGGTTGCTGATAGTGTGAAGAGCAAAAAAAGATAAGAAGTTTTTGGTAGTTTAAAGGATTTCTTAACTGAAAGGAAATAAATTAATCCGTGAACAGCAAACGCTAAAACAAAAATATCAAAAATATAGAAATTTGATTCCCCTGTCCTCCCAATTGCAGCAAATTGACCTAAACTTAGCGCAGAGAGAGTTAAATAAAACAAAACCTTAAGCATATTTTAGTTTCCAGGACTTTCTAGCAGTAAATATGAGAAGTACTAGAATAATTAGTTCTGAAACAACAGTAATTATTGATGCTGCATAAAATGAGTATTTTGGAATAAATATGAAATTTGCAATCATATTAAATGAGGCACTAACCACATACACCCAAGGTAAAAACTTCTGATACCCGAGTGTTACAATAAGCCATGATATTGGAGCGGTTAAATAAAATATAACAATTCCTGAAGAAAGAATTCTTAATACATCAATAGATTGATAAAACTGACTTCCCCCAATTAAGTTTATAAGAACAGGTGCAAATATTACCCCTATAATTCCAGAGACTAATCCAAGTCCAACAACAAGTTTTATAACCTTCGTAAACGTAGCCTTAAGTTGCCCCTCCCCAACAGTCATTTTTTGAACTAAGATTGGGTACATTGCATTCATAAAAAAGTGATTAAACGCAATAAGAACCTCAAATATTTTATAGGGAAGAGCGTAAACAGCTACCGATTCTGTGTTATTAAGTCCGTATGACGCAGGAAGCTTTAAAGCAGAGATCATAATTGCATCCTCTTTAAAACTAATCTGACTAAAAACAAACATTATTCCAAGAGGAAGAGCAGACGAAAAAAGGTATCCCCAAAGTTTCTTATCATACTCAAGCTTGATAGTTACTCCAAGGCTCTTAAGATACTTAAGAGCAATAAATACCCCAAGAAAACCTCCCAAAAGGTAACTAAAATTTACCCACATAATGTGAACCTTAAGGTAAGAAAGAAACAGTACCATTAAAAGAATTACTACATACCCAATTCCATAACTTAGTTGAGAGTAGTCATACCTAAGCCTTACTTGAAAGATAATGTTTTGAGTTGTGAAAAGTGAATGACCTAAAATCATGAAAAGAGCAAGTCTAACACCTAGTTTTAAGTCAGGTGCGTACGGAAAAAAGGACACAGCTATATTTAAAAGAATAATAAGAGCAAGAGAAAAGACGATTCTTATTAAAAATATATTTCCTATATATTTTGAGGCCTTTGAAAAATCTTTAGAAAGCTCTCTTGTGGCTATAGCATTAATTCCAAAATCAACTATAACAAAAAAAAGTGCTGGCCATGACTGCATTAAAGAAAAAGCACCGTATCCCTCTCTCCCATAAACTCTGGTAATAATAACTATGGCAAGCATTGTTATGCTCATACTTACTACTTTTCCAGCCACTTGATATATTGTATTTTTAGCAACCTTTACTGTAGTTGAATCTTTATTCATCACAACCTCCTATGGTTATAGTTTCCATAATAAGCTCTGGGGGGCTACTTTTAACCTTACTAATAGATTTTACTACGTCATAGT
>JAHIRX010000081.1 GCA_018818485.1 Patescibacteria group bacterium | reverse complement strand
TTTAATCTTTCACAAGTGTGGGAACCTATAAATCCGGCAGCACCGGTAACAAGAATTTTCATATAGATACAATTATACCTTAGGTTTTTCTATGTTTGGTTCAGAACCATATTCTGGAATATCCAATTCGTCTATCTTTTTATTTCCAAAAATAAAGTTTAAGATATTTGAAATAGTTACCCCAACCTTAAGTCCTGTGAATGATCCTGGACCTAAGTTGGGAACATACTCAGATATATCTGAGGGTTTAAGATTGTTCTTATTCAGTAATTCTCTAATTGAAGAAACAGTATCGATATCACCAAACTTTTTTCCAACCTCTCTTTCTCCTTCCATCAGTTTTACTTCTTTTTTATCTCTAACTGCTGTATTAATTAATATCTTGTATTCTGATTTTTCTTTTTTCATCATCAACATATTCAAAATATATACGCACTGTATCCTTAGGTAAGAACTCTTCTGCAAGTTCCGGCCACTCAATAATATTTATGCCCTCTTTGTCAGATAAAAACTCTTCAATCCCTATATCTCTCACCTCTTCTTTTGTAGTTAATCTATAAAGATCAATGTGATTAATATTTTTGTATTTTCTGGCTACCACAAAGGTTGGACTTTGAACCCTAGCGTCAGAACCAAGTGCTTCTACTAAAAATCTAGTAAAAGTGGTTTTTCCACTACCTAAATCACCATACAAAGCTAGTGTAACTCCTGGTTTTATGTCTTTGGCTAATCGTTCAGCCAGATCTTTAGTTTCTTTGGTAGAGTTGGTAATAACTTCCATAAGAAAAGTCCTGAAATTAGACTTCCTAAACTATCTACATATATATCAAAAAGGCTTGGAGATCTAAGTAATGTGAACATTTGATGAGCCTCATCTGTTATTGCATAAAGAACTGTAAGTAAGATGGACAGGGGGATATTTTTTGTCGCTTTGTAGTAAGCAATGGTTAATAACATGTGCAGAATAAGGTGCGATGAAACTTGAAGGCTATATTTATTTAGACCAGCGGCATCAACGGCAGGACCAGGTAAAGATGACAACGCAAATATTATCATCATTATTGTAATTGCTGGAATCCAATCTTTGAATTTTTTCACCTATCTATTTTAGCATTCATAAAGCTTCTAAGATTGGTATTTAACTTTTCAAGATATCTCGAATAAACTAAAGTACTCCAAATAGGTTTTATAGGGGTTTTATAAATATCACCTGTTTTTAAATTCCAAACATCAAAAGAAAGAGATATATTTCCAAAACCTATCAAAGATATAGGAAAAACATCAGATAACCCGTTGTTCCTATACTTGACTAAACCCCTATCCACAACAGGATTAACTAAAAAGTCCTTCTCTTCAAAACCATCAAATTTGTAGTTAAATTTAACCTCAAACTCACTACCACTCTCCACAAAAGGCTCTTTGACTGAAAAATCAAAATATACATCTTTAGCAAATACTTTTTTTGAAATAAAAACTAACAGAATACAGTAAAAGATATTTCTCACATACAAATAATGAACATAATGCAAACAACTTCAATCGGATGATTTCTAATCAGAGTAGAAACTACTGTAAGTGCCAATAAAGAGTCATATAGTCATCATCGTGGAAGATAAACACCCCATTGCCACCATCTCCAAGGCAGTTTCTACAAAAGTATGCGTCCCCATCCTCAACAGCATAAATAACAGAACCAATGGGTCCCCACATGTCATAGGCAGGGTGGGCTTTCCCGTTATATAAACTGTTTGAGTAGCAAGTATACCCGTATCCTTGAGATATTGTTGGACTCTTCATAGGCCAATCCCAATCCCCATCCCCTGTTCTTCTATAACCTGAAGATTCACAACCTGTATTCCAGTAAACATTCTTTCCTTCCAATACTTTCTTAGGATCAACATAATTTGAGTAATACCAATCCCATCCAACAATACTTTTTAAAGAAGAGTGCCTATAAACTCCAAAGTGAAGATGATCTCCAAAAGAATACCCTGTATCTCCCTGTTTCCCAATAGCCTCTCCTTTTTTTACTTTACGAGATTCCTGGTTAATTAATACGTCCGCTGCACTAACAATCTGGTTGTACTCCCTTATTGCATCGGCCAAAAGTTGTTGATATTTGGTCTCATCATTTTGCGTTTTTTCCAACAAAGATTGTTTAGCAACTTTTTGATCCTCTAAAGTTCGGTGGTAAGCATCTAAATTAGCTTTCTCTACCTCAAGTTGTCTTTTTAAAGCTTCTTCCTCTTCTTTCTTTTCAACAAAAAGCCTTTTTTGAACTTCGAATGCATCTTTAGTTGTTGCCATCCCATTAATCAGCTTATTATCGTGAAGTTCCATTACTTTTAGGTATTCCGTTTTCTGAATAAGCTCCCTAAAGGTTTCAGAACCAAACAGCACCATAATTGCAGAAGAATCCTTTGACTTGTATCTTTCTCTCATTCTTGCTGAAAGTACCTCTGTTTGGTAATCAATTGCTCCCTCGAGTTTTTCTATACGAAGTCTTAAATCATCAATATCTTCTGCTAAATCTTGTATCTTCTCCTGGGTCTGACTAATTTTATATGTACTTTCTTGAATCCTTAGCTCAGTGAGACTTATCTGATTATCCATATAGGATATTTCGTTCTGAAGAGTTTTTGCGTCTCCCTGAAGATCTTGGATCTTTTCTTCGTATTTCTCGATCTTATCTATTAACTCACCAGGATCTTCTGCTAACACAGTACCTACAAGTAAGGGACTAAGACTAAGAACAATAAAGAGTGTTAGAAAAATAGATTTAATTTTCATAAAGATTAGTAATCTAGGTACTTTTTGATTGCTTTACTGCTACCAAAATACCCGAGCAAAAACCCTGAAATCAAAAGTATAAAAGCTAAAATTACTGAAAATATTATTGGATGAATATATAGTCCGTGAATAAATCCAAAGGATAATCCTTTTGCAAAAATACCCCACTGCCCAATACCAACACCCAAAAGTATTATTACTATCCCAGCAATTCCAGAGGAAACTAACCCAAAAAATACACCCTGGTAAATAAATGGGTTTTTAACATAACTGTCCTTTGCTCCCACAAGTTTCATAATCTCAAGCTCCTGGCCTCTTGAAATTATGGTAGTTCTCAGTGCCGTAACGATAACCGAGTATGAAATAACAAAAAACATCGCAACTAAGAAAAACCCGACAATATAAATAATGTTACTCCATGTCTTAAATCTAGAAACCACATCTTTATAGAAACGAACCTCTTCCACCCCTTCTACGGTTCTAAATTCATCGGATAGCTCTTGAAGTTTTCCAATATTTTTAGTCTTAAGCTCCAAACTTGCAGGTAAAATGCTTGCAGACACAGATTCAAGAAGTATTGGCTCATCTTTGTTTATTTCCCTAAATATTCTTAATGCTTCTTCCTTAGAAACATACTCAACTCCTGAAATTCTTTCATCTACCTCAAGAGAAGTTTTTAACTCCAATATCTTTTCCTCAGTGACCTCATCTTTAAAAAAGATAGTAAT
>JAHIRX010000080.1 GCA_018818485.1 Patescibacteria group bacterium | reverse complement strand
ACCACCCGTTCCCTGAGTTAAATACTCAATGTCATCTATCTTTTGGTACTTAGGAATCTCCAAAACGATTTTATCAGGCTCCTGTTGAGCTACTCCTAGTCTAAAACCTTCATAACCAGAGTCTTTTAAGCGTTCATCAAATATCCTCTTAACATCTTCTGCTTTTGACTCTTCAACTTGATATATGTATCTTGTGCCACCACCGAAGTCAGTACTTTTTTTAAAATCAACAAAGTCCAAAACATATCCTCCAGGAAGTCTTATCTCATAACCTCCAATATAGGAATCTACTCTTAAGATAGTGTTATCAATGTTAATCGAAATCTTTGGTAATAATAAAAGGATAGAGAATGTAAAGATTGCAGAAACTAACCCAATTCTAAAATTAATATCTTTCCACATTACTAAACTATAGCGCAAAAAATCTTATCGTCACCAATAAGCATTGTTCTACCTTGTGTTAGAAATCTCATCACAAACTGATCATTAGTTCTTTTCCTATTCGTAAATTCCTCAGAGGACATTACAGAGAAGTTTATTTCTCTTCCTAATTTCTCTTCTTCCCCTTGGATTATGTTTTTTAAATCATCCATTTTAATACTTCCAACAAGAAAAACATCTACATCCAGTGCTGTTGATTTTCTGCCTCTTAAAAATTCTAAAGCCAGTGCAGCAAACTCTATCTGCCCAAAAGTAGTACCTTTTTTTAGTATTGCAGCACCAATACCCTCTTCTTTAGCAACTAAGGATAAGAGATCTGAGTAATATGCATGTTCTGTGTTTATTTGGTAGTAGATTCTGTTAGAACTTTGTCTTCTGGTGACAAGTTCTATCTGAAAAAGATTCTCAAGCTCTCTTCTTACTGCGTTTATTTCAGCACCAACTGCTCTCACAATAGCTCTAACGTGATAACTTCTTTTAGGGTTTAAAAGAAGCAATTTTAATATATTTACTCTGACTTCAGAGACTAAAATATTACTTAACATGTTTTGTTTGGGGGCAGTAAATCCTAGTATACTACTTGTTCTAGGTTCCTGTCTGGAACTATACAGATCCAGAACTTTCCTCTATTAAATTCTATCTCATTTCCATCTGTGTCGTAAAATATCGTTCTGTCGTCCCTTCCTTCTTTACTCCAAGTAGATTCTATTACTTTACCATCAATAAATACAAGTGCGGCACCACTTCCAATAAGTTCATAATCAAGTCTGTTTTTATCGTCACCAACAATTGGAACTTCTGCCACAAACTGTACCATAACATTCTTAATTTCAAGTTGGTTACCTGATTCAGCGTCTACGTGGGCAACAGGATCCCCGTTCTCATCATATCCCATGAATCTCATATAGCTATTATTCTGTTGGTTGTACTTAAATATCGCAGAGTAGTCCCCTTCATACCAAAAACTTACTGATAGCTCGGTTGATTCAGGCTTTAAAGCATACTTTTCGATGTCATCTTTAAACACCCAAGGTGTAATATCACCCTTACCTGCCCACCCAAGTTCCTCTCCAAGCTTTCTTAAAACAGTACCATCAACATATGCAGTGTGTTCAATAGCAACATCTCTTGAAGTATCTCTCCACGTACAACCCTCATAGAATTCACACCCACCTCTCTGCAAAGATCTTACGGGCCAGGTCTCAATAGCATACAAAGCCTGTGGAGACCACCCAATATGCATGATCATAGCATCACTAAGCTCTTTTACTAAAACTAAGTAATACTCTCTTGCACTTCTTATCGGACCAATCTTTTCCGGAGTATTTGTTAAAAAGAATGATAAAAATCTAGTAATCCCACCTTCAGCAACAATCTCATAAACTAAATCTGCATCAATAAGTCCAGATTGAGGTCTAGCATCAATATAATTATTGATCATAACTCCAAAGGGTCTTTCATCTTTCCATGCTTCAGCATTTTTCTCTGTAAATATTTCCCCAGTTATGTCATTAACTACTTTTTGTCCAGCACCACTCACATCAATCCCATCACCGGCAAAAGGACTCATAATGGAAAAGTTTTTTCTTAAAACAAAAAACCACACACCAAACAATACAACAGCAGTACCAAGAATAATTAGAACTATCTTTAATGCTTTTTTATTGGTAGCTGTTTTTTTAGATGGGTAAATTGCACCTTCTACAGGTTGCTGGGATTGTGGAACTTCAGGAACAGAATTTTGTAGTGATTCTATATTTGGGTTTGATTGGGCAATGTTTTCTAGCATATAAAAACATTGTACAAGCTAATTTATCTCTACTCAATAAGTTCACCAACCACAACAAGTCTTTCAATGGTAGTTCCAGGTGGCCAACAAGTCATAAGAATTGCTAGTTTTTTATCGGTAGTGCCTTCTAAATACTCTACAGTTTCGGACTCTACTATCTTTACTTCCAATACTTTGTATTCAAAAATATTACCCTCATAGACTAGAAAGAAACTCTCTCCAGACTCCATTTTTCTTAAAAGATAAAAAACAGAATTATATCGATTTGCGTTATAGAAATTATTTGAAGAGTGAGCAAAGTAGAAA
This sequence comes from Patescibacteria group bacterium, assembly GCA_018818485.1. Taxonomy (GTDB): domain Bacteria; phylum Patescibacteriota; class WWE3; order UBA101185; family UBA10185; genus JAHIRX01. The sequence continues at coordinate 67 of JAHIRX010000080.1, read as the reverse complement.
GAATTACCAACTTCACCGGGTAAAACAGTACCTTTTGCATGTGCAACCCCCTTAGTTAATGCTTGTT
>JAHIRX010000079.1 GCA_018818485.1 Patescibacteria group bacterium | reverse complement strand
GCCATTGAAGTATAAATCGGAGTTTCTAGCAGCTCTAAAAAGAATTCCTACTAAAAACACAAACATAATAACTATTAAGCTGAGCAGAAAATACCACTTTTTCATTATTCAAATATCTCGTCTTTATAACCTAATCTCTTATTAGAATACCTTGCCATGACAAAAAGTAAATCAGAAAGCCTATTTAAATACTTAACTATTAAAATTGTTGGTTCTTTTCCCTTTGTGTAAGAAACCACCAATCTTTCCAATCTTCTACAAATTACTCTTGATGTGTGAAGGTAATTACTTTCTTTAGATCCTCCAGGTAAGATAAATGACTTCAAAGGTTCATTTTTGGAGTCAAAGTAATCAATAGCTTCTTCCAATTCTTTTATCCTCTTATCCCAATCATTTTTCTTATCCTCTAGTGCCTTGCCCGCAAAATACGATCCTAAAATAAATAGTTCCCTTTGTATTTTTATGCAAACATTTTTTATCTCTTGAAGCCTTGAGGATTGAAGATACCCTAGTGAAACATTAAGTTCATCAGATGTACCTAAGACATCAAAAATTGGGCTGGATTTTTTAAATCTTTTATTAGAGAATAATAAAGAGGCAGTACCGTTATCTCCTCTTTTAGTATAAATCTTAAACATTTGCTTCCTAGCATACACTAAAACCGCAGTTGTAGCACTTTGCACAACCTTCTTCTTGGACTAATGAATAATTCCCACAATCGGGGCACATATCTGTTTGAGAAAAGACGGAATCAGACCCATTTTCTTCTTCCTCGCCACTATAGTCATTACCACTATTTCCATTTTGGGGAAGAGAGTGTCCTAAATCTTCTGCTAAAACTTTTGCAACAGCCTCAGGAATTGAACTCACTTTGTTTTTACCATATCCAACAGACCTAGAACCCCCTATACCATAAAGTTGAGAAATGATCTCATTAACTGTATCGCTCGAAGATGAAGGAACTCTAAGCCAACCAGAAACCAAACGTCCCAAAGCTTCTGCTAATGCAGCAACATCTGTACCTGCCTTACCCACATTAATAAAAACTTCAAAGGGTCTTCCCTCATGTGATTTATTTATTGTAATAAAAGCAACTCCTTGAGGTGTTTGAACTCTATATGTGGATCCTGTTAGTTTGTACGGTCTTTTAAGTACAACCCTACCTTCTTCAATAGGGTCCCTTTCCTTTACAGCACTACTGGATGTAACCCCACCATTTCTTTTGTCTACTGTTTCTTTAGTTTCTAAGACAACTTCTTCTCTACTTCCTGTTACATAAACTGTTAATCCCTTGCAACCTAGTTTCCACCCCATCATAAAAACCTTAGCTATATCTTCCCTTTCTGCACCTACTGGGAAATTGCACGTTTTTGAAATAGAGTTATCAACAAATGCCTGCAGGTTTGCTTGCATTAAAATATGTTCTTCAGGAGTAATGTCTGCAGAAACAACAAAAGTATTTTTTATGTCTTCAGGAAGTTCCTCAATTTGCTGACACGTACCCTTTGTTATAACTTCTTCAATAACCTTCTTCTTTTCGTCTTCAGGTAGACCTAGCTTATCTAAAGCTTTTTGAAATGAGGGGCTCACATAAGTTAAGGTTATCCTTTCTTTTTGTCCCGCTGCCTGATAAACATTTCTATAGTAGGCAAGAGCAAATACAGGTTCACACCCATACCCCTCAATTCCTGCTACTGTAGATATTGTTCCCGTGGGAGCTACAGTTGTTAAAGCAGCATTTCTAATACCATAAAATCTAATTCCGTCAGTGATTTCTTGCCAATTCAGAAAAGGCCTTCCAAAATCATTAGTAAAAGGCTTTAAAGGCTGCGGAGGAGACCAAGAAATATTCATTGGGTCATAAATACTCCCCTTTATCTCTGGAAATGGGCCTCTTTCTTTAGCAAGTTCAATACTTGTCTTCATAGCATAAAACCTAACAAATTCCATAATTTGTGCAGCTAAATCTTGTGCTTTTGCAGATCCATATCTAACCCCTAAACTATAAAAAATATCAGCTAACCCCATTATTCCTAGCCCTAACCTTCTAGCCTTCAAGGCTGCTTCCCTTAGCTCAGGAACAGAAGGTACATATTTATTTGCAGTAACTACATTATCTAAAAATCTTGTACTTAAAATTGTGGTTTTTCTCAACTCTTCCCAATCCACTTTTCCATCTTTTGTAACATGTCTAGCAAGATTAATCGATCCTAAACAGCAGTTTTCATACGGACCAAGCCACTGCTCACCACATGGATTTGTAGCCTCTAATTCATATAAATGGGGTAAAGGATTTTGACTGTTTGCTGTATCAATAAAAAGTACACCGGGTTCTCCATTTCTAAACGCATAGTCAACGATCATATCAAAAATCTCCCTTGCTCTTGGCGACTCTTTTGTATCTTTTGTGTGAGGATCGATAAGATCATAAATCTCATCCTTTTCTACAGCTTTTAAAAATGCGTCCGTTAGAGCCACTGAGATATTAAAATTAGAAATGTTACCTTCGTCTGTTTTACATTTTATAAACTCCCTGATATCAGGATGATCTACCCTTAAAATTCCCATGTTAGCGCCTTTTCTAGCACCCCCCTGGGCAATAACTCCAAATGCGCCGTCGTAGGCCTTCATAAATCCAATGGGACCAGACGACTCCCCATTACTTGAGCTAACTATAGAACCACGACACCTTAATCTTGAGAATGAAAAACCATTACCGCCACCGGACTGTTGAATAAGTGCTGCATTTTTTAGTGTAGAAAAAATACCATCTCTTTCTTTTCCAAGATCGTCCTCTACTGGTAATACAAAACAAGCAGCAAGTTGTCCAAGAGGTGTTCCTGCACCTGTCCAGGTTGGAGAATTTGGATAAAACTTTTTTGAAGCCAGCAGATTGAAATATTCAACTTTAGATACCTCTATATCATGGTAAGATCTGTCTGGCTCTGCCACAGTGTTTGAAATTCTATCTAAAAGTCCTTCGGGAGTTTCTCCTACCTCACCATATTCATTTCTTCTCAAGTATCTATTCGCTAAGATTTTAGCGCTATTATCACTGAAATTAAGATTAGATATCTTTTGCAAACCTGTATTGTCATTAAAATATAAGAATGAGCTCATAGAAAATTGGGTGAACAAAAAACACCTCTGGCGAGGGTTTTTATATCACTGCCTGCCATTATATGAAAACAAATTTTTCTAGAAAAACCAAGAAATAAAGATTAGAGTATTTAACTATTTCCCTCTTAAAAAAGCCGGGATATCGTACTTACTCTCAAAGTCTCCGTCAAAATCTTCAGGCTTATACATATCTTCTGGTTCTTCTGTTTTTTGTTGGGGTGTTTGGGGTTGTGAATATTCTTCTTTTGCAGCTCTTGGGGGCATAAAACCATAACCTACATCTGGTCTTTTTATATCAAAACCTGTGGCAATAACTGTAATTTTTACTTGGCCTGTAAGTCGATCATCAATTGTGGTACCGAATATTATATCTGCCTCATCACTTGCAATATCTCTAATAATATTTGCAGCCCTATCTACCTCTTTCATTGTTAAGTCTTGTCCACCAATAACATTAAATAGAATCCCTCTTGCATCTTCAATGGATTGTTCTAAAAGTGGAGATGAAATTGCTGCCCTTGCTGCAACCTCTGCTCTATTGTCTCCAGTTCCAATACCAATTCCCATAAGTGCTGTTCCTGCATCTTTCATAATGGTTTTAACATCTGCAAAATCCACATTGATAAGTCCAGGCATAACAATTAGATCGGAAATTCCTTGTACACCTTGGTTGAGTACACTATCTGAAAGTTTAAAAGCCTCGATAATAGACATCTCCTCATCAGCCACTTCAAGTAATCTTTGATTTGGAATAGTTATGAGAGCATCCACCTCTTCTCTAAGTTCAGCAATACCTACCTCAGCATTTCTCATTCTCAATGCTCCTTCGAAAGGAAAAGGTTTTGTAACAACACCTACTGTTAGTGCGCCACAATCACGGGCAAGTCTAGCAATAACGGGGCTAGCACCAGTACCTGTACCTCCACCCATACCAGCGGTTACAAATACCATATCTGCTCCCTCAATATGCTCTCTGATTAAATCTGTTGATTCCTCTGCTGCTCTTCTTCCCACTTCTGGATTAGCCCCAGCTCCAAGACCATGTGTGATTTCTTGTCCTATTGGAACTTTTAATAATGCTTTATTCACAGAAAGATCTTGAGCATCAGTATTAATAGCAATAAACTCAACACCTCTAATTTGCCCTGAATCAATCATAGAGTTTAATACGTTACCGCCAGCACCGCCCACGCCCAGTACTTTTATTTTCGCAAAGTTTTCTACTTCAGGTTTTACTTCCATAGTATTTACTAATATATCCTATAATGGGCAGAAAATACTTTCGACAACCTTCAGGTTGCTTTTAAATTAGGGCAGGAAAGACTTAAATTTCTCAAATAGCTTTGAGACTCTTTTACTTATAGTACCGTTTTTGGTATCAAATGACAATAAGTTACTACCACGGTAAAGCTTGGTACCATACAAGATAGCGCCAACACCAGCAGATGAATCTGTTCCCTTTATTTCATCAATTAAACCAGTTACACCCTTGGGTGTTCCTATTCTCACAGGCATTTTAAGATTAACTTTTGCACTCTTCTCAATCCCAGCAGTCATTCCAGCACCGCCAGTTATAACAATACCTGCAGGAAGCTTTCCACTAAGCGTAGATTTAGTTACTTCAAGTGCGACAAGTCTAAAAATCTCTTCAAGACGAGCATTCATTATTTTATAAAGCATACTTTTTGGAACTCTTTCAATCTCCAAATCAAATTCGGATACATCAAAGTCTTCATCATAAGTTTCTGAAGGAGTAGATTTTGTTATTAAAGCTTCATTACTCAATCTCAGTTTAATTTTTTCAGCATCCTCAAGCCTTGATCTTAAACCAATAGCTAGATCACTAGTAATTAGCTTTCCCCCGATAGGAAGAACCACAGAATGAATAGGAGAGCCCTCTAAAAATGCAATTACGGAGGTTGTTCCACCTCCGATATCTACTAAAAGCACACCAAGTTCCTTTTCAGTGTCAGTCAAAACTGCTTCTGAGGAAGCAAGACCTGTATATACAAGCTCGTTCACATCAACTCCAACTTGATTTACACATTTTGTAATGTTTCTCATAGCTGTTGCTGAACCGTGGATAACATTTGTTTCAACCTCAAGTCTAACCCCAGACATACCAACTGGGTCTTTTATCCCTTCTTGAGAGTCAACTATAAAATCTCTTGGAATAACATGAATTATCTCTCTTGTTGATGGAAGAGAGATAGCTTGTGCTGCTTCAATCACTCTTGCAACATCGTTTCTATCTATTTCTGAGGTATCAGAGGGAGAAACTGCAACTACTCCATGAGAATTAAGTGTCTCAATATGACTTCCGTTGATTGTAACAAAAGCATTTGATATTGAAACTCCTGACATCCTCTCTGCTTTTTCTACACTTGCAGCAATTGCTTCAACAGAACTATCAATATCCACAACATTTCCCTTGTTTATTCCCTTTGATGGAACTTTTCCAGAAACACCAATAACAGAAATCTTATTTTCTGAAACAGAAGCAACTGTTGTGCTAACTTTTGTGGATCCTATGTCAATACCTGTAATTATTTTTTCCTTGGGCATAAGCTAATAAAGGCTATTCATATAATACTATTACTTTATCATATCGTAAATCTATTTTTGTAATCTTTTGGCCTTCTAGAGCTGATTTCTTAACTAAAGCTCCAATGGTTTTTAGAGATTCTTCCTTATCTTTTTCATTACCAATGTAGGCGTCTATAAAACCATTAACATATATTCTTATATACTTCGGATAAAAACTCATGCTACTAACTCTAACCTCCTCCCCTTCTGCAAACCTAAGTATTTCTACACTAACTGGAACTACGTTCTCTTCTAAAAAATCTCCTACTTCAACCTTACCTTCATAAAGAATCCTAGGAAGATAGAAAAATCTATCCACAATCTCACCCAAAACGTAACCCTCACTATCTATCAGGTACCTTCTTCCCTCCTTTTCGTTGTGTAATATAGCTAGAGGCTTTCTTTCTTCTATTAACACTTTAATTTTATTGGGATAGATTTTCTCAATAGCTATATCCTTAGCACCTAAAAAGTTTTCTTTTAATAAACTTTCTAATTCCTTACAGTTAAAACCAACAATTATCTTTTCAGATGAGTAACTTTCTGCCATAACTTTAATATCGCTCTCGTTAACAAACTCTCCTGCTCCTAAAACGTCAACACCAGATATTCTTAAGTGCTTTATCAAATCAAATCTATATATGAGAAAAGAAGCTAGACTAACAAAAGAGATGAATAGTAAGAACTTAACAAACCAGCCTCCGTGTTTTCTAACAACAAATCTAGGGTCTTTCTTACCTCTTTTTTTGGTATAAATTTTTCTCATCAACATATCACTACCGCTGGTTTGAGAAAGGAGGTGCTTTCTTGGAATATTATTATTTTGTAATTTTAAAAATCTCATCTACTATTAACTTTTCTGAATTTTTAGATACTAAAGTGTTTTTTTCTACCCCACTTAGCTTGTACTTCTCAATATTTTGAAATACATCTCTAATTTCAAGTAATAAAGCTTGAGAAGAAGAAAGGCCCTCTTCATCAAAAATTTTAGCAAGACCATATTTTTCAAGAACTCTGGCGTTCTTGTATTGCTCATTATGAGATACCCAGGAAATAGGAATTAAGATGCAAGGCTTTTCTAAAGCTAAAAGCTCTGCAACTGTGTGAGCACCTGACCTTGAAACTACTAAAGATGCCTTACTAAAAGCCTTTCCTATCTCGTCTTTTAATACAAATTTTCTAAGATAATATTTACCCTCGCTGAAACTTTCTATTCCAGAATAAATACTACTAAGTTCATCAAAATCATTATAGACAGTATTGTCTCCACATTGATGAGTTACGTTACAAAAAGCTAAAAGCTCAGACAAAATCTCTTTTACAGCCTCATTTATTATATGTGATCCGGTCTTTCCTGCTGTAATATAGATTGTTGGAAGATTGTTGGAAGATTCAAAAGAATTAGAACTTATATCAAAAACCTCCTTTCTTAAAGGAAGGCCTGTGTAAACAACTTTATCTTTAGGAAAATACCTTTCTGACTCTTTCCAGGAAATCATAATTTTTTTAGTGAATCTGGAAATGAATTTGTTTGAGTATCCTGCTATAACAGTTTGTTCATGAGTAAGACTTGGAATTC
>JAHIRX010000078.1 GCA_018818485.1 Patescibacteria group bacterium | reverse complement strand
ATTATTAATTTTTAGTTAAAAGGGGGTGATATATATGAACAGAAAGTATTTTATGTACGGATTTACTACTATCTTAATATTGGTAGCAGTAGGCATTGTATACGCAGCTTTCTCCGATAAAGGAAAGGTCTTAGGATCGTCCTTTAGTGTTGCTAACTCTGATATAAAGATTATGGCCGACACAACTCAGGGCACCAATCCTGCAAACTTAGTTGATGAAATTGCAGGGCCTTCATTTGGTAACATTGGTCAAACATGGCAACAAGATTACGCAATAAAGCTAGTTAATGGCGGAACTACAAAACTACAAGTAATGTCTAATGCTTACTATGAAACTGCCAACGATCCAGAAAACATTAGAGAACATATTTATGTAGAGATATTTGAGTGGTCTGATGCCAATAACGATGGGATTGCAGATCCTGGAGAATATCCAAATAGTTTAGGAAAAAAGACAATCATAAAATGGAAAACAGAAGGAATTGCGCTTGGGGAGTTTAATCCTGGACAATCAAAACCCTTAGTTATTAGATTCTCAACAGAAAATTTAAGTGAAACAAAACAAGGTGCTACAGCACTCTTTGACTTCATATTCGAGGGAATAGAGATGTAAAAGCATAGGGTATAATCAGTTATATGCAAGGAGACTTAAAAGAAAGACTTGATCAGCTTAAAAAGACTCTTCAAATAGAAGATAAGAAAAGACAAATTGAAGATCTTAAAGAGAAACTTGGTAACGAAGAAGTGTGGAAGAATTGGGAGGAAGGCCAGAGCCTTTCAAAAGAACTTGGTATTTTAGAGACTGAGATTGAAGATTATGAGATGTTAAAAATATATGCGGAAGAAGGTGATAATCAGAAGTTTGAAGAAGAAATTAGAAAACTTGAGTTTAAAACCTTTCTTTCGAGTGATCACGATAAATCAAATGCCCTCCTCTCAATACATGCAGGACAAGGCGGTACAGAGGCCATGGATTGGTCTGAGATGCTACTTAGAATGTATAAAAGATACGCAGAGATTAAAAATTGGGGTGTAAAAGAGATAACAAGAGCCCCAGGAGAAGAAGCAGGAATTAAGACGGCTGTCTTGGAAATAGAAGGCTCGTATGCTTATGGATTTTTAAAAAACGAAAGTGGTACCCACAGACTTGTTAGACAGTCCCCTTTTAATGCAGATAATCTAAGGCAGACATCCTTTGCTTTAGTAGAGGTAATTCCAATTATCGAAGATGAAATAGAGATAGAGATAAGAGATGATGACTTAGAGTGGGATTTCTTCAGATCAGGAGGAAAAGGTGGTCAAAACGTCAATAAAGTATCGACTGCAGTAAGGGTAAAACATATTCCAACAGGTATTATTGTTGAGTGCCAAGAAGAACGTCATCAAGGGAGAAACAGAGAAATAGCTCTGAAGATTTTAAAATCCAAACTTTATCAAAAGGAACTTGAAAAGATCAACGAAGAAAAAGGTGATCTTAAGGGTGAATACAAAACCCCTGGATGGGGAAACCAAATTAGAAACTATGTACTTCATCCTTATAAACTAGTTAAAGATTTAAGAACTGATGTTGAAAGCACTAATCCGGAAGAAGTATTAGATGGAAATCTAGATATATTTATTGAAGCTGAAATTAAACTTTAACCTAAAAGTAACCTTATTCCCAGTATTGCAGTAATGGAGAACAAAAGAAAAACTAGGTTTTTTAATATTTCCGTAGAAAAACTTTTATTATTCATCTAAATTGTCTTCTTTGTCAAAAGAAAGTCCCTCAATATCTTGACCTGGTATAGAAGAAATTAGCACAGCTCTTCCCCTACTCCCAGAAACTGGGGGTCCTATAACCTCCTTTTCTTCCATTTCGTCTATAATTCTTGCTGCTCTTGCGTAACCTATTGATAGCTTTCTCTGAAGAATAGATGCTGATGCTTTATCTGCTGACACAACGATCTCTACGGCATCATCAAAAAGTTCATCTACGTCATTCCCCCATGTCTTAGAACCTCCACCCCTTCTTGTATCTGTAGGCATTGTTAACACCTCTGCTTTATAATCAGGCTCCATACCTTGTTTTTTAAGATACTCAACTAATGTCTCAATTTCTCTATCCGAAATAAAAGCACCTTGCAAACGAACTGGCTTTAAAAGATCTGGGGGAACAAAAAGCATGTCTCCCTTACCAAGAAGTTTCTCTGCACCAGGTTGGTCAATAATTACTCTTGAATCAACTTGGCTTAATACCTGAAATGCAGCCCTACAAGGAATATTTGCTTTAATAAGTCCTGTAATAATATCTGTAGATGGTCTTTGAACAGCCATTATAAGGTGAACTCCTGTGGCTCTAGAAAGCTGGGCTATTCTAATAATGTTTTTCTCTATACCAGCAGGATCTCGGGTCATAATGTCACCTAACTCATCCACCACAATAAGAATATATGGCATAACCTGTATTCCAGATTTTTCGTTGTAGGCATCAATATTTCTTACCTTTGCCTGCTCAAAGAGTTTGTACCTTCTTAACACCTCATCATTCGCCCACCTAAATACTGACGGGGCCTTTTCCATATCGGTAACTACAGGAGTCAAAAGATGAGGAACACCTTGATAGTGAATAAGTTCTACTCTTTTTGGATCAACAATGATTAGTTTAACTTCAGAAGGCGTGGCTCTGTAAAGTATTGAAAACAAAATATTATGAATAAAAACAGATTTTCCAGATCCAGTAGTTCCAGCAATTAAAAGGTGGGGCATTTTCCCAATATCGTATCCAAGAACCTTTCCTGAAACACTCTCTCCAAGAACAATTCCAAGCTTTGATTTGAGGGTTTTCATAGTATCTGATGTAATAAGCTGCTTAAAAGAAACTATAGTTCTATTTGTATTAGGTACTTCAATACCAATAGCAGATCTTCCGGGAATTGGAGCTTCTATTCTTACTGATCCTGTAGGTGACGCCAAAGCTAACGCTAGATTATCTTGAAGACTAGAAATTCTTGATATCTTTGTTACGGACTTAGGAACAACAACATACTGAGTGACAGAAGACCCTACTTTAACATCAGCGATTTCAACCTCTACTCCAAAAGACTTTAGAGTACTCTTGATAATCTTTATTCTCTTTTCAACATCAGTATCATCCTTCATCCTTGGAACTGTGTCTGTTAACAGATCAAGTGGGGGATATTGCCAAATTTTATCTGACGGAAAAGATGAAAATCCTAACGATGGTTGTGAGGTTATTTCCCCAGATACTGCTGAGCCCTCCCCTAAACCGTGTTGAGGTTCCGCCATAGAAGGAATGATTTCAAATGAAGATTCCTCGTTATCTTCCTCACCCGCATCTTCCATGACAGGGTGTTCCTCAGACCCTAAAGTATCTACTACTTCAACGTCCCCCTCATCTTCAGATTTCTTCTTAAACGGAATAATTTTCTTAAAAATCTCAATAACCTTACCAAACACTTTGCTTTCACTTAGAAACTTGAGGATCCTATCAAAAGAAATGTTAAAAAGAAGAATTAAAGATATTACAAGAAGTACTAAAATTATGAAAACTCCACTAACTTTGCTAACAGAGCCTGACAAAATACTTGCAACTTTATACCCGAAGAGCCCCCCTCCTTCTCCTTTTATAGCTACCTCATAGGCCTTTTCTTTAGAAATAAAAATGTGGAAAAGGCTAGAAAGAGAAAAAAGCATTAAACTTAAAGAGAGAATAATTCTTCCTTCTTTAAACTTTATTTTTAACTTATCAATAAATAAAACTCCAACACTTGCTAATAAAAAGGGAAAGATTATGGCAGCATTTCCAAAAATCTTCTGCAAAAACCCTAATACCTTCGAGTTTACATAATAGGAAGAGGCAAAAAAGGATACTAAACTTATAACAGATAGTGTTAAAAAAACCAAAGCAATAATGGACCTAACAGTATCTGGTCTGATTTTAACTCTAAATTTAAACTTTCTTCTTCTACCTCTAGGCATTGAATTTATGATATCAGAGTTTTTCCTTGTATTAAACCTATATTGTGATGAAATGGACTATAACAAGGGGGCTCATACCAGTCTGTTTGTACAAAAAGCTACGGATATCAGATTCGAGCTTCTTCTTGTGATCTGTGATATTTTTTGACTTAGAAGATACCTTTCCCAGCCTTTTTGATATGTGTTTCTTAGACTTATCCATTAATTCTTTCGATTCTTTAACATATATAAATCCCCTTGTAATAATCTCTAGCTTATCTGAAAAAATGATACCTTTCTTAGAAACAGGTATAGCAACAACAAATACCCCATCATTGCAAAGGTGGTTTCTATCTTCAATGATGATAGGATCAAGCTCTTCTGCTTTAGATCCGTCTACGTACACAGGCTTTGTATTAATATGTTTACCCTTTTGTGCTTTCCCACCAGAGAACTCTACAGAGTCACCTTCCAGACACTCAAAAACCTTATCTTTAGAAAATCCTAGTGTTCCCACAAACTTAGTATATATTCTCATCTTGGTAATACTTCCACCAATTGGAATAAAATATTGCGGATGAACAAGCTTAACCATTCTTTCAATATCACCTCTTCTAGCGTGACCTGAGACATGTAAATTGTCCTGAATCTCTCCAAAAACAATCTCCGCACCCCTTAAAGTTAGAGCGTCCATAACTTTTTCTACCGTAATGCTTGCTCCTGGAGGAGCCGGGTCTCCAGAAAATATCACCAAAGCATCTTCTCGTAACGAGATACTTTCATGTTCCCCTCTGCTTAATCTTCCAAGAGAGGATCCGGGCTGACCATAACAACCAGCTATTAAATAAACTAAATCTCCTTGCATATATTTTTGAGATTCTTGTTCTTTTACAAAAAAATCATCAGAAAATGGAAGATACCCTAAACCACGAGCAACACCAACCATCTGTTCTATAGATCTACCACTAGGAACAACCTTTCTACCATGCTTTTTAGCCGCATCCATAACCTGATACATTCTAGAAACATTTGAAGAAATTGTTGTGACAAGCACCTGGCGTTTACCAGCCCTCTCAAAAAGCTTAAAAAAGGTATCTGTAAGAGTTTTTTCACTCTCAGTGTGCCCCTCCTCAGTAACAAGTAAACAATCTGACAAAAGACACATTACTCCCTCGTCAGCATATTTCTTGATTGTTTCAACGTCAGCAGGTTTATCCAAAACAGGCGTTTCATCAAATTTAAAATCTGCAACGTGTAAAAAAAGTCCCTCTGAAGTTTTTATTGCAAACCCCATCGACTCTGGGACAGAGTGGTTAATCCTAAATGCAGAAATCTTAAAAGAACCCAAATCAACTTCTCCAGTTGTTGGATCCATTAAGTGATACTTAAAACCTCTCTTTCCTAAATCTCCGTATCTTTTATCACTCATCTTTACCTTCAAAAATTCTCCAACAAGCTTACTTGCGTATATTGGAACATCAGGAAGTTCCTGTAATAAATTGGGGACAGCCCCAACGTGATCTTCATGCGCATGTGTTATAAATACACCTTTAATCTTATATTGATTTTCTAGCAAGTAGGTAAAATCGGGTATTAAAAAGTCTACACCAGGCATATCAAAAATATCTGGAAAACCAATTCCACAATCTACAATAATGATTTCATTCTTATATTCATAAACTGTAAGGTTTTTGTTAACCTTCTCAGTCCCTCCAATAAGAATGATCTTTAAGGGATCATTAAAACCGCTCTTTTTATTGTCTTTAACGTTATAAAATCTCACAATTATTAATTCTACAGTCCTAAACCCAGCTGTCCATCTTCTTCCTGGCCATCGTCATTACCGTTGCCTTCTATCTTTCCTTCTAAAATATTTTTAGCTTTCTTCAAAACATCAGGAATCCTTAGGAAATCCTCTCTAAAACCAGACATCATAGATCCACTTCTTAAAGCCGCAGCTGGGTGGTAAACAGGATAAACTAAATAACCATTAACTTTAATTAAATTTCCTCTATCTCTACTAATCTTACCTTCAGGATAAAAGTAGTTCATAGCAAACCTACCTAGAGTTATTACTAAAACAGGATTTATTGTTTTTAATTGAAGTTCTAGATAACCCTTACAGAAATTTATTTCATCTGGAAGTGGGTTTCTATTGTCTGGAGGTCTGTGCTTAATTATATTCCCAATCCACACTTCTTCTCTTTTGTATCCAATCTCACCTAGAAAATTTTCCAAAAGCTTACCAGCTCTACCAACAAAAGGCCTTCCTGAAACATCTTCGTAATATCCGGGAGCCTCACCAATAAACACTATTTCTGCATTTGCATCTCCTTCTCCAGGCACTGGGTTTCTTGCCGTTTTAAAAAGCCTACACTTTGTACAACCTTTAACGTTTGATTTAATTTCTGAAAGAGTTTTTTCTTTATCCATTTTTACTCTACTTAGGCAGGTAGTACTTAAGATTTTCTGCGGTAATAAGAACCTTTTTGGATTTGCCCTCTACAATTTCCTTTGCAACTTTTCTACAAATTGCCTCCATTGTCCTACCAAGACTTCTTATACCAGAATCATAACCAAAAGGCCTTACAATACCAGGCCATAAGTCAGGATCAACTTCAAGCTCCCCTGGGTTAAGACCAGATTTTTCAAATATCTGGGGCAAAAGATAGTCTCTTGCTATAACTATTTTCTCATCATCTGTATATGAGGGCATCTTAATTATTTCCATTCTGTCCATCAAGGCAGTTGACAAGGTCCCAGTAGTATTTGCAGAGCATATAAACAAAACGTCCGAAAGATCAATGGGATAGTCCAAGTAATGATCCCTAAACTCCACATTCTGTTTAGGATCAAGTATCTCAAGTAGTATAGCCATAACATCAAACCTCAATCCTTGTTCTCCACTAGCCTTATCAATTTCATCAAGTAAAATCACAGGATTTCTAACACCAGTTTTTATTAATGCTTTTATTATCTGACCTGGCTCAGCTTCAGGAAAAGCTTTTGACTTTCCTCTCAACTCTTGGGTCGAACCGATACCTCCCATAGCTATTCTCACAAACTTTCTTCTCAGAGTTTCTGCTAAAGAATAAGCCATTGTTGTTTTTCCTACTCCCTGAAGACCTACAAGAAGCACTATTGGAGCTGAAGAAATAGCCTCTCTTCCACGTTTTTTAAGAAGCATTAAGGTAGCTAAATACTCGGTAACTCTCTCTTTTACATAATCCATACCATAATGGTTTTTATCCAAGATTTCTCTGGCGCCCTTAAGTTCTAGATAGTCTTCAGTCTCTTTTATCCAAGGTACTGAGGTTACTAACTCAATATATCTAGCTAAAGTGTCAAATTCTGCAGCGTAATGACCAATATTTGCCATTCTCTCAAGTCTTTGGACCATTTCAACAAGTCTTTCCTTCAGACCCTCTGGCAAACCTTTAGTACCTTCTATCTTTTTATTTAGAGTATTAAGCTCTTTAAAAGCGTATTCTTGTACTGTTTTTTTCTCTGGCATATTATAAAATAACTAAATAATTCGACTTACTATCCTCAAAACTCTGAATAAGATCAAGAAAGTCACTTGGAATATCAGAATTCTTTAATCCTAAAACAAAGTTTTTCCCCTCTTCTGTCAAAGATATCATAAAAATCTTACCCTCAGGAGGTAAGCTGCTCTTTATAGAAATATAACTAGAATTTAAGGCTAAATTTTTTGATATACCTGTCTTTGCAAATTTAACTTTTCTAATAATCTCCTCTGAGGGAGTAATTACGACAACGCCCTCCACTTTATCTATATATAAATCTTCATATTCCCCACTAACGCCTCCATAGCCTTCGGCAGGAAAGAATATGAAATTCCAGATATAGTTTTCTTCTTCCTGACTTATAAAAACCGCAAAAAATGGTGAAACCTTACCCTCTAAACTCTTAATCAAAGACATATAACTTGTATTCAAAAAACTAAAAAGCTCATTAAACATAGATAAATCAGAAAACTCAAAATAGAAAGAAGAGTCATCAGGGACATAGTTTACAGACCCGAATTGATTAAAACCACTCACGGCCATCTCCAAATCACTTTGTTTAGTATTTTTATACGAAATTTCTTTCTCGCTCTCACCAGACTGTTTTATAGAACTGTTAATACCTTCGTTTTCCCAAAAGTTAGAGTTACTAAAGAATATAAATGCAATAGTAACAGCCAAAGAAACTAAACCCAATCCTATTACAGTCTTTTTAAATCTGAAATCAGTTAATATATTGGCCAAAGGGGATGATTTCCTTCTAGAAACATACCTCTTAGTATTTCTTACAGATTTAGGAGTAACTTTGAGTTCTTCAGGTAACCTCTGACCACAGAAACTACAAAAGTAGCTACTTGAAACATCTAATTTAGATTTACAATTAGGGCAGATTCTAAGCATCTATATATATTATATGTTATCTTCGGTTTCTTCTGAAATGGTTATTGTCTCTACCATTGCTTCTTTTATCACTGCCTTGAGTTTCTGCTCCAGGGAGTAATGCCTTTTTAGACAAACTAATCTTTCCATCTCTTTCAACACTCAATACTTTAACTTTTACGGGGTCTCCAACCTTAAGAAAATCTCTAACATTTTCTACATATTCATTTGCAATCTCACTAACATGAAGCAAGCCCACCTTACCAGGTAACACCTCCACTAAGGCCCCAAAATCCAATATTTCTTTAACCTCACCATCTAATATTTCTCCAGGTTTTAGCTCTCTTGTAATATTTTTAACAATCTCTAATGCTTCGTTTGCCTTTTCTAGATCTAGGGAAGAGATGATCACTTTACCGTCTTCTTCGACTGCAATCTCCGTTCCAGTCTTTTCTTGAATTTCTCTAATTGTCTTACCTCCAGCCCCAATTACCATCCCGATCTTATCTGGATCAATATTAACTGTAACCATCTTTGGAGCATACTCTGAGACGTTTTCTCTTGAGCTACTAATAGTCTTTTTCATCTCATCAAGAACCTGTATTCTTGCTTCTTTTGATTGCTTAATAATCTCGGAAAGAATTTCCATTGGAATACCTTTAACTTTAATATCACATTGAATAGCTGTAACCCCGTCTTTGGTACCTGTCATCTTAAAGTCCATGTGACCACAAGCATCTTCTTCACCAGCAATATCAGTCAAAATCTTGTATTTAGAGAGATTATCATCTTCAACAACAAGACCAATTGCAATACCTCCAACCATATCTTTTATTGGAACTCCAGCATCCATCAAAGCAAGTGTAGAACCACAAGTTGCTGCCATAGAAGAGGACCCGTTAGAAGAAACTATCTCTGATACAAGCATTATGGTGTAAGGAAAGTCATCCTGAGAAGGAATAAGTGGCCTTAGCGCTTTTTCTGCGATCATTCCATGCCCTATATCTCTTCCTTTAGGACCACTAAATCTTCCAATTTCTCCAACAGAATATGGGGGGAAGTTATAGTAGTGAAGATATCTCTTTTTTCTTTCTCCATACATATCCTGAATCAAAAGCTCTTCAGATGGAGAGCCTAGGGTACAAACTGTTATAGCTTGGGTATTTCCCCTTGTGAAAAGACCACTGCCGTGAGTTCTAGGTAAAATACCAACCTTACTCCATATTGGCCTAACATCTTTTAATCCTCTGCCATCAAGTCTCTTTTCATCCTCTAAAACAAGTTTTCTAACAACTTTTTTCTCTATCTCATCAAAAGCTCTCAACATATCGACTTTCTTGTAGGTTCCTTCATACTTTATCAAAACTTCTTCCTTTATCTCATCGTACTTTTCTTCCTTTTCCCCTAAAGGGAGACCTTGTTTTAATATCGTTTTTACCTTCTCCTCAGCAATTTCATTTACAGCATCAACAATTTCTTGATCTAACTTTTTAGATTCGTACTCATATTTCTCGTCTTTTGGATTTATTTTTTTCGCGAAATTTGTAACTAACTCTAAAATAGGAGATACGTTATCCCTTGCGAAATTGATTCCTTCTAAGATCTTTTCTTCAGACAAAACATTTGCTTCTGCTTCACAAGCTAAAAATCCCTGGTCTTTCCCGACAAAGGAAACAATCATATCAATATCACTTTTTTCTTCGAGATCAGAAAGACAGGGACATAAAACAAATTTATCATCAACTAACCCAATTCTTGCTGTTGTCATAGGACCATAACAAGGAACATCGCTGGCTTGCAGAGCTGCAGAGGTTGCAACCATACCCAAAAATTCTGGGTCAGCATCCTCATCTAAAGAAAGTACTGTTATTACTACCTGTATCTCATCATAGAAATCATTTGGAAAGAGTGGTCTAATAGCGTGATCTATTGTTCTTCTTGTTATCACAGCCTCATCTGTAGGTCTTCCCTCCCTCTTAACAAATCTAGAACTCTTAATACTTCCACTTGCGTAAAGCTTCTCTTCATACTCAACCCTTAAGCCTAAAAAGTCGGCATCGGGCATAGAATCGCCGTGAACTACCGTTACTAGAAGCACAGTATCCCCATAAGTTGCTTTTACCGCCATATCGGCACGCAAAGCTAATTCCCCAGTTTCAAGCGTGAGCTTTTTACCGGCGAATTCTATTTCCTCTTTGATAATTTTATTCATTTTTTACTTTTAGTGAAGGAATGGTTAGAAAGGGATTAAGGTCCAAAATATTATGCACCTGGTGCACAATACATTACCTCCTAATCCAAGCTTTTTAACTCCTTTACACTACCTTTTAAATTTTCTACGTACAATTACTTACCTATTTCTAGCTTTTCTACAAGAGAATTATACCTTTCCTCATCTCTTTTTTTAAGGTAAGCTAGCAACCTTCTTCTTTTATTAACCATCTGAAGTAATCCTCTTCTAGAGTGGTTATCCTTTTTATGCTGTTTTAAATGATCACTTAACTTAGTTATCTTTTCAGACAAAAGGGAAACTTGAACCTCAGGAGATCCAGTATCACTTTCGTGAATTCTACTTTTTTTGATAATTTTTGTTTTCTTGTCTTTTTGTAGGCTCATATAAAACTAATGAATTTTAGCAAAACAACAGCATTTAATCAATATTAAACGCCTTTTCTCTCGACAATACCTTTAAGTAGAGACTTTGCTGCGTTTCTATCAAGTCTTAAATCCCACTTTATTGAGTTATTCAAAACTAACAAGCTTAAACTTGACTCGTCCAGATCAACAAGATTAATCTTTCCAAACTTCTGATTATTAGCATTATTATCTAAATTAATAATATTTGAACTACTAAATTCATTCTCAAGTTCACTAAAAACCTGTCCAAAATCACCTGGATCTTGTGCTCCAACTGTAAATATTAAATCAAAATCAAATCCTCTAATTTTTGCCTTGATTTTTTCAAGATCAAAGCTTCTACTTACAGGACTGATGGTTAAAAACAATATGTCATCTTCAGTTGAGTAATGTACCTTAGAGGCCTCTGTACCAGAATAATCAACACTAATAACCAACTCTCTTTGACCAACATTAGTAGTTATCTCTTTATCATCAATGAGCCCCTCAAAACCTTCAGGTTTTTGACCCTGGTACACTATAGAAACATTTTTACCTTCACCTTTCAGTAAAAAGTAAAGACCTAACCCTGCACCAAATGCGTCAACTCCCCCTACTTTAGAGGGTACAACAGCTATATTTCTAGCCTTTCTAATTAAATCTGATATTTGCTCTGTTTTATTCATTTCACCATTCATTTTATATATGTTTGGGCAGCGAGAAAGTATGATAACAGTATAGTCCTATAGTGTCAATATGTGATTATATAGCCTCTATCCACATATCTACTTTAATATCTTTAAACTGGGGTTTTAAAAGAATTCCACACTCATTGTCCTTACCAGCAATATCAATCTCATCTTTACCTTTTTTAAGACTTTTAATCTTTGCCCTATGCAAAGGCTCATCCTCTTCAGTTAAATCAGCCGGATCTTTATCATAAATGGCTACTCTTCCTTTAACCTTTAATGCTCCCGCAAGTACTTTACACCCTGCAATAATATCTCCAGATTGAAGTTTAAATATCTTTAAAACCTGAGCTCTTCCTCTAATCTTAGATTCTTCTTCTATAGCAGTACCTTCTAAAAGCTTCTCAACATCTTCAATAAGCTCATATATTGCCTTGTATGTTTTTGTAATTACACCTAAAGATTCGGAAAGGTCTCTCATGGCAGGGGGTATCTTAACATTAAAACCTATAACTACGCCCCGTACACTCTGAGCTAACGTAATATCTGACTCAGAGATGTCTCCTGTACCTGTATGTAGAAATCTCAAAGCATAGGTAGCCTCAACAGATGATGTAATTAATTTTGCCAAACTTGCCTTTACAGCTTCTAAACACCCCTCGGTATCGGCTTTTAAAATGATGGAAACTGTTCTTTTAGCATCTTTTCCAACTATTTCAATCTTATCCTCATCTTCAGAAAGCTCAGTAAGTTCACTCCCTTTTTCAACAATTAAATCACCAACGTGGGGAGTCTCTTTAAAACCAAGTATTTCGATAGGCATAGAAGGAGTAGCCTCTTTGAGTGTTTTTCCTTTGTCATCTTTAATAGATTTAACTTTTGCAAAAAAGCCACTACCTGTAACCTTATCTCCAACTCTTAAGGTTCCATTCCTAACAACACAAGATACAGACACACCTTTCTGTTGATCAAGCTTGGATTCAATAATAGTAGCTTCGAGTTCTCCTTCAGAACTTCCTGTAAGCTGAGCTACCTCAGCAACCGTCAAAATTGCGTCTAAAAGATCATCTAAACCCTCGCCATTTTTTGCAGAAACTTCAACACAAACTTCTTCTCCTCCCCAGTCCTCAACTAATATAGATTCTTGAGCTAGTTCTTGTTTAACCTTATTTGAGTCAGCACCAGTCTTATCCATTTTATTTATTGCAACAACAATAGGAACAGAAGCAGCTTTTATATGGGAAATTGCTTCTTTTGTTTGAGGTTTAACTCCCTCATCAGCGGCAACTACTAACACAACAATGTCAGCAGCTTTACCACCTCTTGATCTCATTTGAGTAAAAGCTTCATGCCCTGGGGTATCAATAAAAGTAATATTTTTATCTTTGTGAGAAACTTGATAAGCACCAACGTGCTGGGTTATTCCACCATACTCATGTTCTTGTACGTTTGTTTTCCTAATGGCATCCAAAATACTTGTCTTACCGTGATCAACATGTCCCATAAAGGTAACAATGGGTGCTCGAATATTCTCTTTAGTTGTGTTTTTTCCTCTTTTTTCAGCCATAATGTATTTTTAAAGACAGTATTTAACCTCATTTTTCTTCAGAAACTTCAGGTAAATCTTTAACTTCTTCTTCCTCATCACTTTTTGTATCTTCAACGATCTCTTCTTTTGGTTTTTCCTCAACTACCACTTCTTCTTCAGGAGTTTCTTCTTTTTTCTTTTCTGCCTTTGCCTCTGCTTCTTTTTCTGCTTCTTTAGCAACCTTTGCAATAACTTTATCCCAGACACCTGCAATCTTTTCACTTGCTTCCTTAGTAGCCCCACCAAATACTGCATCCTCAGAAGAGAATACTCCAGTAGCACCTTTAATATCTATCTTCCATCTAGTAAGTTTATTTGCTAGCCTTGCGTTTTGTCCTTCTTTTCCAATTGCTAAACTCTGTTGGTCTTCTGGTACCATAACTGTAGCTCTCATTTCTTCTTTATCTAGTGCTACCTCAGTAACTTTAGCGGGGGACAAACTTGAAGCAATAAATTTCTCTGTAATGCTAGAAAACAAAACTATATCAATCTTTTCACCAAAGAGCTCAGAAATTATTGACTGAACTCTTACACCCTTTTGTCCTACACAGCTGCCTACGGGATCAACCTTCTCATCAGAAGAAGAAACTGCCATTTTAGTTCTACTTCCTGCCTCTCTTGCAATAGCCTCAATTTTTACAACACCTGAAGCTATTTCAGGAACCTCTTGTTCAAAAAGCTTAGATACAAACAAAGGATCAGACCTACTAACGACAATTTCTGTTCCTCTTGGACTTTCTCTAATGTCTTTTATTAAAACTTTCAATCTCTGGGCGGTTCTATAACTCTCTGTAGGTACCTGCTCGCCTTTAGGCATTACTCCCTGAGTTCTATTTTTTCCTAAATCTAGCGTAACCATTCCTTTTTCCATTCTAAACACTATACCTGTCGTAATTTCCCCTATTTGTGTTTCAAATTCGCTCTTTATTACTTCTTTCTCTGTTTCTCTAATCTTTTGCAAGATTACTTGTTTTGCAGTTTGTGCGGCAATACGTCCAAATCCAGATGGGGTAACATCTTCATTATCTTTTAATATCTTCACCTCACCAGTATTTGAATCTAGATCAACAGTAATTTCTTCAAGTTCTACTGTTTCTCCAGCCTCTTTTCTATCTTTTTTATATGCTGTAGCTAAAGCAGATTCAACCGATTCTAGGACACTCTCAATTGGTATCCCTCTTTCGGTTGCTACTTGCTGTATAGCTGCACTAAATTCTGACATTGCCATAGTTATTTTTTATCCTTTTTATTAAAAAAAGCGGGCTAAAATCCCACTTCTCATAATATCATCTAAATATTTTACTTAACAGGATGATTCTATACTAGAAGTAAAAAGAGGTCAAACTAATTTCCGTAATCAAATTGTATATCAAAAGTTCTTAGACCGGTATAGTTTGTATAATCTGTTTTAGATTTTTCAAGATCAGAGAGCTTACACATCAAGGTTTGATCATGAGATACCGCTATTGCAGGATAAGCCGCATTGTTTATTCCTAGATTTCTATCTAAACTAATATTTAGTCTTGAAATGAGAGGTCCTAACATCATAATTGGTATATCTGAGCCTATATCAGTCCCTTGAGTATCAAATGAAATATTTCCCTTTGATATTATTGCAGCCTGAATATTTGGAGTTGAATTTATGGTAAAGGTGTTAGTAGGGTAGCCTACTTCTTTTGATATATATACATCTGGTTGAATAACAAGAATTAGTCTTCCAGACCCTGAAGATGTTAAAGAGTATTTAAAATCAACTGTATCTTCTCCTGTGACATAAAGAATAGCTATTCCTGAGGGTAGGGAATAGATAACATTAGATGATTTAATAGAATCATTAAAGTCTTGCGATGTTATTGAGTAAACCCCACCATTTAAGAATAAATATGACAGATCTTCTATTACCTCTGCGTGAGCTGGAGGAGTAAATGTTAATTGATTAAGAGCCCTATCATTGTGATTATCTCCAAATAGAGCTACATAGCCTCCTTTATCTTCAATAATATTTGCAAGTGGGGCTAAGAATTCATTTTGAGAAGAAAAAGCGTAACCCCCACTATCATTTACTCCTTGATTGATAAGAGAGTTAACAAATCCTCCAAGTGGTGCTTTATCTGATATTTCTATATCAACAGACTCTGCATACAAATCTCCATCTACTACTGTTTTCCAGGACTCTGCCATTATTGGAGCTATTCCTATATCTACACTTTTTACAACACCGTTAGTTAAACCTGAAAATACAGCCTT
>JAHIRX010000077.1 GCA_018818485.1 Patescibacteria group bacterium | reverse complement strand
CTAATTATTCCCCTACCCAACTCCAAAATTCTCAAAAGCTCATTATCACTAAAATTCATTAGCACATATTCATCAACGGGAATATTAATATTCTCTGGTCTACCTATGCCTACTCTTATCCTGTTGAATTCCTTTGTTCCAAGTTTCAAGATAATATCCTCTACTCCATGGTGTCCTGCAGGACCTACATTAAACTGATTTTTAATCTCACCAAATGGTAAATCCACATCATCATGAATCACAGTTATATCTTCTGGAGATATTTTGTAGAAATGAGAAACAAGATATACTGCATCGCCCGAGTTATTCATAAAAGTTTGTGGCTTCATTAGAACAGTGTCTTTGAGTTTTACCATTTTAGACTTAAGTTTAGAGTTATCTTCCCAAGAAAGATTTTCTTCCTTTGCAAATTGATCTAAAATCATAAATCCAACATTATGTCTTTGTTTTGAATATTTTTCTCCTGGATTTCCAAGTCCAACAATTAATTTCATTTACTTGTCCCCTTCATGGTGAACTCCAAGTAAATGAAGTACTCCGTGCTCAATTAACTCACCAATTTCTTCTTCAAAAGTGTTTTCGTACTCACTAGCCTGTTTTCTAGCTTGATCTTTATTCACAACTACATCACCAAGGTAGTAAGTACCATCTTCTTGTTCCTCATCGATATTAAACGAGAGAACATCTGTTGGATAATCTCTATCCAAATACTCTTTATTCAGTTCTTGCATTTCTGAATCACCAACAATAGATATAGAAATGTGAATGTTTTCGTTATTAAGAGATTTCATAGGAAAATTATACTATTTCTGGGGAGGTCTTCCTTCCAAGTTAAGTTCAAAGGGAAAAAGTTTTGCAATTTCCTTGTAAAACTCCATTTCTTTTTTCTCTTCCTCTACTTTATCTGCCTTACCAGCTTTTCCATAAAGCTCAATGTTGTCCATTCTGTTTTTTATCTGCTTTCTAACAACTTTAAAAATATGCTCATCAGTCATTTCTTCTGTCGTTCCTCTTAACTCAATTTCTTTGTTATGAATTTCTGCTAACAAAAACCTTAACACACCAACACTATATGTATCCTTGGCTTTTTGGTAGTCAATTAATTTAGCTCTAAGATCATCTAGAATCAATATTTATGCTTCCTTTCGTACTTAAACTTTCTCTTTAACTCCTTATTCTTTTGTCTTTTTAGTTCACTTGGCTTTTGATAGTACTTTCTATCTTTTGCTTCTTCAAGTACACCTGATCTCTGTACCTCTTTGTTAAATCGTCTTAATGCTTGATCTAAACTTTCCCCGTGTCTAACTTTAATCTTTGTCATATATTTACATCAAACCAATTATCACTTGAGATATTAGTTTGATACTCATCATATTTGGATGAGTTTCAAAAACACCTCCAAACTTAAAATAAAACCTTAACTACAACAAATAAGAGCCTTGTACTACCTATTGTTAATTCTAAATATATTGTCAGTCTACTCTGACGACCGATAATGTATAACACCACTTCAACTGCTGTATCAGTGTTTGACGTACAGGCCTTAAAGATTATATCAAAATATTTTCAAAATACTAACTAAGTATACACACAATTATTAAAAAAACCCAAACTTTTACTACTTATCTTTGATTGAGATACTGGGTAAATATTTGTTTCGACTTTTTATTGATATAAAAGGATTCTATCTGAAGATATCTTTAACTGTAATTAAAACTACTAGTGCTAAAAGAAGCATCATTCCTACTTTATGAATATTAGCTTCGATTCTAGAACTAACTTTACGTTTAGTTAAACCCTCTATAGCAATAAATACTAGTCTTCCTCCATCAAGTGCAGGAAACGGCAAAATGTTTGTTATCGCAAAACCTAGAGATACTAAAGCTACCGTATCAATAAGACCTAGCACTACTTTTGAACCCCCATACTTAACAACACTATCAAACACGTTATAGATACCAATTGGTCCGGCTACACTCTGAGAAACTGGAGATATATCTCTTGTCTCAACAGATACACCAATAATTTTACTTAGGGTACTTAAGGAGTACGAAAGCATATTATATGCATGCATAGGCCCAGACAGTACTCTTTGACCAGGGCTAGAGTTGTATGAGATTGAAACGGAACTTCCCAAATAAACTCCAAGAACTGCGTCTCCATCATCGCCAACTGTCGGAATAACTTTTACCATCCTGAGCTTATCGTAAGATCTATCTTTAATATCCAATAACTTTAGCTCCACTTCCTGACCAATCTTTCCGGAAACAGCGTTTCTCACGTCATCAATGTTTAAAACCTGTCTACCGTCTATCTCCACAATTGCCTCACCTGCCTCAATTCCAGCTTTAAGTGCTCCGGAATCTTCACTCATATCAAATACCACTGTGTCTATATAGTTTGGTAAACCAAGCTTAAAATCGTGGTCAAAAAACATGGGAATATTGAAAGACCTAAAATTATTAAATCCTAAAAAGATATAAAAAAGAACAATGGCAAGAATCAAATTCATAAAAGCGCCGGCTCCAATTACCTTGGCTTTTTGCCATGCTGTTTTATTCACAAAGCTCTTTGGGTCGTGAAGGTACATTGCTTCATCTTCTTCATCTTCTATATCTGATCCAGCAATCTTCACAAAACCACCAAAAGGTAAAAGATTAATGGAGTAAAGAGTATCACCAAATTTCTTCCCAAATATTTTTGGGGGATACCCAAGTCCAAACTCCTCAACTGTAATTCCATTTAACTTAGATACAATAAAATGACCAAACTCATGAATTATCACAAGACCTGAAAGTATAAGGATAAAAACAACAATACTCATCTTAAACTGTCATTATTTCCTTCCTTTTAGCTTCTCCTGTAGTCTCCGCCATACCAACATACTCCTTAACAACATCTTCTACCTCATCTTTTTTCCTAAATTTTTCATCCTCACTAATCGCCTTGTTATCAAAATCTTTATCAATATCTTTCATAGCATCCTGTCTAATATTTCTAATACTACTCTTACAATCTTCCACCTCTTTTAATACTTGCTTTGCATACTCAGATCTTCGTTCTTCAGTTAATGATGGGATAATAACTCGTACCTTATCTACTTCCTCCGCCGCCGAAACTCCAACATCAGATTCTCTTATTCCTTTTGCAATCTTTGATACAACATTTTTGTCCCAGGGAACAACAACTAAGGTATGAGGATCTACAACAGATATAGTACCAACCTCTTTAATAGTCACACTAGTTCCTTCATACACTTCAACAGAAATATCAGAAATCATTTGGGGAGAGGCCCTACCAGTTTTTATCTGAGAAAGCTCAGATTTTAAGTAGTCCACAGATTTGGAAAATCTATTCTTAAGTTCACTTGTATCCATAAATTGAATATAACAAACTTTTAAACTGAAAGCTTGTAAAAATCTTTAATCTCTATCTTTTCACCTAATTTAGCTGTTGCTTCGTTAACCAAATCCAAAATAGTCTTACTTGGATCTCTAATATAATCAGACTCTAAAAGTTCTTTAACATCATTAAAATCTTCTGTACAAACCTGCATTGCTACTTCATTACAAAGTTTTTTGAAATCATCAGTCTTTGCAACAAAATCTGTCTCGCATGCAACTAATACCATGCTTCCTACCTTACCACCATTGTGAATATATGAGTAAACTAGGCCGTCTCCAGCATCACGATCTGCTTTTTTAGAGGCTTTCTCAGAAGCCCTCTTCATAAGCCCTTCTTTTGCCTTGTCAATATCCCCATCACACTCTTCAAGCATTTTCTTAACTTCTAAAACACCAGCTCCTGTTTCTTCTTTAAGTTTTTTAATCTTTTTAACGTCTATTGTCATAATTACTTTTTAATTTTAGCCTTTTTTGTGTCCTTCTTGGAAGGTTTTTCTTCAACCTTTTCTTCTTTACCGTCCTTCACAGTTACTTTTTTCTCAGCTTTCTCTTCTATAACCTTCTCTACAGACTTGATTTCTTTTTCAATTATCTTTTCCTTTTCACTCCCGATTATTATTTGTTCAGAGTCTTTTTTCTCTTCTTCTTTCTTGTCCTTTTTCTTTCCATATTCTTTGTACCCTTCTTCAATAGAATCAGCTATAGCCTTAACTATTAAACCCGCTGACTTTATTGCATCATCATTCCCAGGAATTGGATAACTAACACCCTCTGGATTTGCATTAGTATCTATCAAAGAAATGACAGGAATTCCTGCTCTATTTGCTTCTCTGATAGCCGTTTTTTCTCTTTTAGGATCAATAACAAAGAGTACGTTTGGTTCTTTTTTCATATTAACTATTCCACCATAAGCCTTTTCAAGCTTTTCAATTTCTCTATCTATTAGAAGTCTTTCTTTCTTAGTTCTTTTTGCGTATGTACCTTCTTCTCTACCCTTAAGAAAGTCTAGAAGTTTATCGATATTTTTTCTTATTGTCTCTAGGTTAGTAATCGTTCCGCCAACCCACCTCTCCGTAACATACATTGCTCCACATCTTTTTGCTTCTTTCTCAATAATTTCTTTCGATTGTCTTTTTGTACCTACAAATACAATAGTATTTCCCTTGCTTGCTTCGTTAAATAGAAACTCACAAGCTTTTCCTAACAGCTCTTCGGTCTGCTCTAGATCAATAATATGAACACCTTTGTTAACTGTATAAATATACTTTTCCATTCTTGGATTCCATCTTTTAACCTGGTGTCCAAAGTGAACTCCCGCCTCTATCATATTTTTAATTGTAGGTATCTTATATTTACTCATAATGATTTACTAATATATTTAAACTAATTTTTTGATAGGAAAATATGTAACGAGTACGAAACAGATTTCCCTCTTTTAGTCTTGAAACTAAATCAGCTTAGTTTCTCACTGGAGCCCTTCACCGGGAGAGAGATTCCAGAACATAGGTAAATTATCACAACAAGATATGTTTAGCAAGATCTTGGAATTGTAAATTAAACTATTGACAACATACTATAAGTTTGATAGTTTTATTATAGGTTAGAAAAGGTTACGGGGATTCCCAAAATTAGGGAACAAAAAGTATAGCTGCCCCCACGGAAAACCTTTAAATATATTAACCATACGAGCGCACTTGTACTTAAGAAACTACGTTAAGGCATTACATTTAGACACTGCCTCCGAGATTCAT
This sequence comes from Patescibacteria group bacterium, assembly GCA_018818485.1. Classification (GTDB taxonomy): domain Bacteria; phylum Patescibacteriota; class WWE3; order UBA101185; family UBA10185; genus JAHIRX01. The sequence goes on along the minus strand of JAHIRX010000077.1, from coordinate 2,064 downwards.
CTTGAACATGGGCGCTCTTTTCATCTGTCAAAATAAAAAAGATCAGTTTCATTGTGGTAAAACTGATCTATTTTTTTGACTTACTTTATTCGCTAAAGTAGCCTGAGAAGGGTACATAAACTCCCTCTCTCATTGCAATCACCCTTTCCCCTGTAGGACTTAGCAAAACATGGTGTCTTCTACAACGCGCAGTGTATCTACGTACTTTACTGGACTTTTTGTCTTCTCTTTGTTTTTCGTCTCCAACAACAGTAAGATCATCTTCATAGGTAACTGGTTTATCCAATTCATCAAGACGTTGTGTCATTGTTGCTTGCGCACCACATACAGTACATATCGCTACGAACTTTATCCTTTTTACCGCGGATGCGATTATCAGAGAAGAAAGATTGAAGGGTAAGCCCCTATAGTCGAAGGTCAAAACATCGACCATAACTCTTTTTCCACTGAACGCTAGCATTTGAAGCGTATCAACGATCTCTGGGGACGTATAAAACTGGGCTTCATCAAAAGAGAAACACTCATACTTGTCCGTCAGAGCTAACACTTCCTTTGGATTGGTGGTACTAATAAACTCTTGTTTGATGGTTAGCCTAACACCATCATGGGATGCCAGAGCACTTTTATGCAAGAAATCTGCATCAGGTCTTATAACGATAGATTTAAAACCTGCATAACGCTCCATATCCTCAGTCTGGCCAATTAGCCACTTTGTCTTGCCAGAAAACATAGGACCATCAGCACACTCATAACCAGCGTCTTCCATTACCAGGTTGTCTACCCTAATCTTATATGCATCATTAGTATTCATTTTTATCTCCTTCTATTTTATTATTTATGTGGTTTACTCCAACAAAAAAGGATACGCGGCTGGGCATACCCTTAAATATATACTTAGAATATCAAAAACTGGAGTTAAATTAAAGAGGTAACATAATCTCTCTTTTTTATATCTTCTGCTTTTTTAGGCATTGGGTTTTTCCAACTTGAGTAGTCACATTCTGGATAATTTGAACATCCATAGAAAGTTCTCTTCTTTGCTTTTTTGACTACTACATCTCCCGTCTCACACTTTGGACATTTCATACCAATCTTGTCCATATATGGTTTTGTAGTTTTACACTTTGGATAGTTAGTACATGCTAAAAATTTTCCAAATTTTCCTCGTCTTAACTTCATTACCCCATCTTCACACTCTGTACATTTTCCAAAATCTTCATTTTCTTCCTCTTCAAGTGGCTTTGCAAATTTACACTCCGGATACCCAGAACATGTTAAGAACTTCCCATATTTTCCTAGTTTGACATTTAAATGTTTACCGCAATCTGGGCACTTTTCGTCTGTTTCTTCAAGCGTAGTTACATCTGCTTTGTGAAGTTCTTTCTCTTTTTCTTCTAAAGCTTTTTCAAATGGCGTATAAAATTCTCTAATTAGAGGAACCCACTTTATCTTACCTTCGGCAACATCATCAAGGTCTTCTTCCATCTCTGCTGTAAAATTGTAGTCAATAATATTTGGAAAATGTTTCATAAGTAATTCTGTAACCACAAATGCAACATCAGTTGGTTCAAACGACCTAGTCTCTTTTATTACGTATCCTCTTGTTTCAATGGTTGAAAGAGTTGGAGCATAAGTTGAAGGTCTTCCAATACCAAGTTCTTCAAGTTTTTTAATAAGTGAGGCATCTGTGTATCTTGCTGGAGGTTGTGTGAAGTGTTGTTCAGATGTAATACCTTTGAGAATAACTTTATCTCCCTCAGATACTTTAGGTAAACTTCCAAACTTTCCTGATCCGTTTCCATTTCCGTTTTCATCTTCAGACCCATTCGACTCTGTTATACCTAAAAATTCTCCAACCTTATACCAACCTACAAACTTAACAATAGAGCCTGTTACCTTAAATAGATACTTTTTAGGGGTTGACAGTACTTCTATAGTAGTTTGATCATATACTACAGGGTTCATCTGTGATTCAACTGCTCTTTTCCATATCATTGAGTATGTTTTAAACTCATCTAGCTTTAATCCGTCTTTACCACGCTTAGGAAGTCTCATTAATTCTGT
>JAHIRX010000076.1 GCA_018818485.1 Patescibacteria group bacterium | reverse complement strand
GTGGAATAAGGTGTATTCTTATTAATATGCCCGTTATCGTCAGTTCCTATATTGTAGGAAATGTATGCACCGTTTGATTCAAGTGTAACCACTGTGTCGGTTTTTACCTCGTATACAATTGCAACGTGACCTTTTGTATTATCATTTGGGTCAGAAAAGAATAATACATCTCCAGAGTTAATCTGACTTATTACAATGTTATCTCTTTTGCTGTACGAATACCCGTCTTTTCCATCTTTATTAAAAGCTTGGATCATGCCCTTAGCGCTTAAATAGGAAGGGTTCATCTCAAAGTTAGGGTCTATTGTATCGTAAGCTTTAGCAACCAGCCATGTACACCAGAACTTGCTCATGCCAGGATCGTCTGGGTATGCACCAATTATTCTTTCTTTGGTTTCATCACTATAGTAAAAAGGAATGTCAGTAGCATTGAAAGCTCCATCCGCGCCCCTTATTAAGTGTGTTGCTATGATATAAGCAAGATGTGCAATCTCCGATTCGTTTAAATTTAGGTCAGGCAGTATTGCAGAACCTAATGCAAGCAGTTGTTCTAACGTTAAGTCATATGTTAGAGCCATATTAAGTTCAATAGGAATCTCATCAGACTTAATTGTGGGGTCTGCTATAGGAATGGTTACACCAAAAAGCATAACTATAAAGTACATAATGAATGAAACAAATAACGTAGGAGGAAGCATGATTAGTACACATCCAATCATGGCTTTCTGAGCATTTTCATTTAGTGCATCAAAGATTGCATCAAAGTCTGCATTAACCAGTCCCTTAAACACTTTTTCTGCTAATATTAAAGTTTTTTCTACAACTTTTTTTATGACCCCTTTGAGAGCAGCCACTACAACGGCCAACACCCCAGTGCTTGCCGCAGCTCCAGTTATAAGACCTGTAATAAATTCTGCAACGAGTGTAGCTATCTTCTCTCTAATAATGGTTTTCAAGTTGTTAAAACCTGCAATGAACTTTCCAAGTTTTGTCTTTCTAAAAGCTTTTCCAATATTATTTAGTTTTATGTATAGCTTATCTAGTCGCCCTACATAGTTTCTTAAGATTCCATACCCATCAGCCATGTCCCCATGCTGTGCCATTAGTAGTTTTAGAAATTCTGCTTGAAACTCTGAATCATTAAGGTCTTCAATGCCAAGAATCTCGGCAAATTGAGCCATTTTATCCTTGTAGCCTGAAACCAACTCTTGAAATTCAGCAAGGAACTTATCAGGATCATCTATCCCTCTTTTTAGTAGGTCCGGAATGAGAGCACTAATTCCTGATGTACCTGAGGCACTAATAAGCCTACCCAAGATCAGTTGGTCATCAATTTTACTGAGGTCAAAGCCTTCAAGTTTCTCTATTATCTTAAAATGGTCTCCACCAATGAGATTTAACGTCTTTCCTTCAAGATCCCACCTCTTAGCAAAGTCTGCATCTAGCTTGTCTAAATTCATCGAGAACTTGTGTGCATGTCTTCTTTTCCATCTTGCTGCTTTTGCTGCAGACTTAAATCTTTTTTTAGGGTCAAAGTCTTCTCCGACCAGTAGACCTAAGTAATTTGTTCTCTTTAAAATTCTAGATGCGACAGTATCTGGACTAAACACATTGAGTTGAGGTTTTATTCTGTTGTTCCAAATATATCTTTCAGAGAACTTTCCGTCCCAAGCAGCATCAAAAAGCTCTTCTGTGGAGTGGGTGATTTTTTCTTGTCTCAGTCTTGCAGTTAAGGGTATAAGTTTCCGACCATGAAACTCAACCCTTGCAGATCTTAAATCATCGTTGTTTATTATGTCTGCAACCCCATCGGGTGTTGCAGCCCTAAGATCATGATCCATACCCTTTAGGATCTTTCTATGGGGGCTGTTCTGGAATATGTCCCCACCCACCATAGCCCCGTTCTTATTGGTCCTATTTATTTGGAAAACTGCCTCTTTTCTTGATATTCTCCCATTCCTTGCGTTATCAAGAACTTTTTCAAGTGTAGTAAGACGGGTACCATACTCCTTCATGTGTCTCTCAAAACTGTCAAAGGATTCTTTAGTTATTTCCCCATTCTTATAAAGAGTTCTTGCTTGTTCTAGATGATTTAGTTGTTTAGTATTCTTATCTCTGACTATTTCTAATGCCCCATCTAGACCATCCCAGAGTTTACCACTGCTCATGTTGAAGACATCGTCTTTATTTTCCCTGTTCACATTCACTATTGATTTCTTGATACCTTTTGTTACTTTGTCTAATGCATCATCTATTTTTTTCATTCCAAATACAGCCCCGGACCTAAGTTCTAGCCATTTTGCAGCCCCATCTTTTTTATCAAGAGTATTTTTGATGAAATTTAGGCGATCAATCTCTGTTTTTGACTTTCCAGCCGTATTCTTTAGAGCATCTTCTACCAGTTGTCTTTGTTCTTTAATCTCATTACTTATTGCAAAAGCAGAAGAAGAGATTACCTTATCAAAATTGCTATCTCTAAATGTATTAACTTGTTTTGCTTCCTCAAAATTGAGGATATTTTCAACTACCTTGTCGTACCCCTTGTTGATTTTTTTAAGGGAAAAGGGTTTGTCTTTATCTACTGGAACCTTTCCAAAAGTTGTAGTTCTTTCTCCTACTGCTT
>JAHIRX010000006.1 GCA_018818485.1 Patescibacteria group bacterium | reverse complement strand
TTATTGTTTCTTGCTGGGGATTTTACTTTGAATGATTAAACCTGTCAAGGCTATGGGGTAATGGGGTGGCTGACGGGAATTGAACCCGCAACATCTGCTTCCACAGAGCAGCGCTCTACCATTGAGCTACAGCCACCATAAACAAACAAAGCCCTTGTCTTCCAGTGTATATATACGATACATCGGAAAGCAAGGGCTTTCTTTCATAGTACAAGGCTCCGTAATTACGACACCGAGTTCCTCATTTTACGGTTAGGTTTCCGTCTAGGATTAATTCTCCTAGCAAGACCCACTTAATGTGGTGAGAAGGTGTGTTCAGAAGTTAAGTTTTTAATGGCTTTCACTATCCCATCTCGCTTTTAAAAACCTGAGATTCCTACTTTTCCTTCCTTAATCTTTTTATTAAGTTTTCAACGAGTGCAATTATATATCAAACTAGAGGATAAAACAAATAAATAGTTGTCACTTAGGAAAGTCTATATAAAAACTTGGACGGGAAAAGTGATGTTAGCTTGCTATAAAAAATCTATAACTAAGCTTACTACACAATTTCCCGTCGCTAAGTATATTTTGGCGCCGGGTAACCCGAAAACGCCACATGACAGATGTCATGTTTAGGTTTTAAACAAGGTACTTCAAACTACGCTAGTAAAAGGGTGGATCCGTAGTGATCCAACGAAGATCTATTTCTGGATTCTTTTCTACCTCCAGATACCCTTCAACTAGATCAAGTAACAAGTTTTTGATCCCTTTCTCCTTTCAAACTTGTTTTATACTTATTTTCCGTCGTCAACCGAGGTTTATCCGCTAATAGATTTTGTGCTAGAGTAGTGTTACTTAAGCACCGAAGCACGCTGCAATAAGTAAATCCGATTATCCTCACGGATTTTGGTTTGATGACATCCAATATAAGTATTTATTCGATAGTCCCTCCTTTAGGATTTTTTGAATATTGAGTCTAATTATGAACAAATATTATATACCTGTCAAACTATGTTAAGTTACTCTTTCAAAGAGGTATGTGAACTGGTATATTATTTCCATGGAGATAACCTACATAGGCCATTCTTGTTTTAAGATTAAAGGTGATAATGTAACCTTAGTAATTGATCCTTATGATGAGAAGGTTGGTTATAAACTGCCAAAGCTTTCTGCAGATGTTTTACTTACTACTCATGACCATTTTGACCACAACAATATAAAAGGAGTTTCTGATTACAAGCTTTTAATCGATGGACCTGGTGAATTTGAAACTAATGGCATTTTTGTTTATGGAAGATCTGTACACCACGATGGTACTGAAGGAAAGGATAGGGGAGATAATACTATTTATCTAGTTAATATAGATGGGTTTGATGTGTTGCATCTTGGGGATTTAGGTCACGAGCTAAATCAGTATGCTCTAGAAAAAATCTCAAATGTAGACATCTTGATGATTCCTGTTGGTGGTACTTATACCATTAATGCAAAGACAGCGACTAAGGTAATATCTGCTTTAGAGCCAGGTATTGTTATTCCCATGCACTATAAAACTGATGACTTAACAGGGGTAGAAGGTCTTGACGATCTAGATAACTTTTTAGATGAAATGGGGATAGAAAACGGAGACAAAGAGGGTAAAGATAAGCTTGTGGTAAAATCAAAAAGCGATATACCAGAAGAAACCGAAATTGTAATATTAAAGCCCGCCCACTAAAAAAATTTCATGTCTAACAGAATGCAAAGAGACAGTTCAAATATTGGTGGACGTGTACCACCACACGATATGGAAGCAGAGAAATCTGTTTTAGGAGCTTTGCTTATTGATAAGGACGCTATTGTTAAAGTTGTAGAATTTCTAAGACCAAAGCACTTCTATAAACCAGCACACGAACATATATTTAATGCCATTATGACTCTTTACGAAAAGAGAGAACCAGCTGATCTTGTTACTGTTCCTAACCAACTTAAAAAGATGAAAGAGTTAGAAAATGTGGGAGGAGTAACTTATCTTACAGAGCTTGTAAATTCAGTACCTACTGCTGCAAATATTGAAGCATACGCCCGTTTAATAAGAAATGATGCTATTAAGAGATCTCTTATAACCGTCTCTTCTGAGATAGGGGAAATGGCTTTTGAAGAAGCAGAGGTCGAAGCTTTACTTGATAAGTCTGAGCAACTTTTATATTCGGTATCTCAAGATATTACATATCAGGAGTTTGTTCCAATAAAAGATACACTTGAAATTACATTTGAAAGATTAGATGAACTTAGCAAGAAAAAAGGTGCTTTAAGAGGTGTACCAACAGGTCTTAAAGGTCTTGATAGAATGCTTTCTGGTCTTCAGAAGGAAAATTTGACAGTGTTGGCAGCACGTCCTTCTGTTGGTAAAACTTCTCTAGCAATAAATATTGCACAACACGCAGCAGTAGAGAACGGTAATGGAGTAGCTATGTTTTCTCTTGAAATGGGGAGAGAAATGCTTGTAGATAGAATGATTGCCTCTCAAGGTGGGATTGATGGTTGGAGAATAGCTACAGGAAATCTTAACGAAGAAGATTTTGAAAAGTATGGAGTTGCAGCAGGAGAGCTTGCTGAGGCCTCAATATTTATTGATGATACTCCTGGCATTTCAGTACTTGAAATGAGAACTAAATCTAGAAGAATAATGTTAGAAAACAAAATTGATTTAATAATTGTTGACTATATGCAGCTAGTTAAGGCTCCAAAAGCAGAGAGTAGGGTACAGGAGGTGTCCCAAATATCTCAAGGGCTTAAAAACCTAGCAAGAGAACTAAAAGTGCCGGTCCTGGCAGTCTCACAACTATCCCGTGCAGTAGAGCAAAGAGGTGGAGATAAACGTCCTCAACTTTCTGATTTAAGAGATTCGGGATCAATTGAACAGGATGCAGATATAGTTATGTTCTTGTATAGACCTGATGAGGAAGATAGATCAAACCATAAGTTGATTATTGCAAAGCACAGAAACGGACCAACAGGAGAACTAGACCTCTTCTTTAAGGCTGAATACACAAGATTCTACGAGGTTGAGAGTAAAGTATAATTTTGGTGCCGTGGGTGGGAGTCGAACCCACACAGGCTAATTGCCCAGAGGTTTTTGAGACCTCCGTGTATACCATTCCACCACCACGGCTTCTTGCTGTTA
>JAHIRX010000075.1 GCA_018818485.1 Patescibacteria group bacterium | reverse complement strand
TGGTACTAAAACTTTTCCCAGTAAGGATAAGCTAGCAGGTTATATAGAGAATGTTGGTGGAGTTATTGGAGCTAGGACTTCACCAGAGTTTTTATCTGTACGGGTAGAAATTGTTGATAAAGATGATATTGAGTGTGTAGGCACTATCCTAAAAGAAGTCTTTACTCGATCCTTGTTTACTCAAAACTCTATAGAAATAGAAAGGAAAGCGATATTGAGTGAGATTAATAACAAAGTTTCATCACCTTCTGGATATGTGTGGGAAATATTTAAAAATATTGCTTTTCAGAAAACAGTTTATGAACACAATATACTAGGAAGCAAGGATTCTGTTAAAGCAATTACGAGAGGAGATTTATTATCTTTCTATGAAGAAATGCTAAGTTCTGGGCGTGCTATTGCTGTAGCGAGTGGAGATATTGAAATAGACGAGCTAACTAGAACTATAGAAGATAGTATAACTATTAAGAATTCAGAGAGTTTTAATTTCGATAAAGAGGTAGAGACAATCAGAGATGAAAGTATTGTTATAAAAAAGTATCCTGGACAGGAAGTCACACACTTAATTATTGGATTTAGAACCTGTCCGATTACAGATGATGATGTAAGTTCACTTTATGTTATTTCAGATATTCTAGGTGGTGGTAGGGCCTCGAGTTTGAAGAAAAAAATGAGATATGAAAAGGGGTTGGTTTATGGTGTTAGTGCAAACTCGGTAAATTTTGCTCGAGCTGGTTTCTTTTCTATAAAAACTTCAGTTTCAAATAAGAATTTACAAGAATCACTAGATATCATTACAGAGGAATTTAATCGTGTTAGAGAGGGGAAAATATCTGAAGAAGAACTCAATTTTGCTAAGAATAGAATTATAAAATCTAAGAAGAGAAAGCTACAGACTTCTGAATCTTGGGTTAAAGAACATATTTCCAACTATCTTGCAGGAAACCTTGTAACAGTTCCAGATGAACTAAATGACTTAGAGAAGATTACTCTTAAAGAATTAGGTAGAGTAGGTGAGAAATACTTCAAAAAAGATTCTTGGTATCTAGCTATGTGTGGAGATGTAGAGGAAAAAGACTTTTCTATAAACTTCTAATAATAGATACAGAACGATGGTGACCCCACCGGGAGTCGAACCCGGGTTTCCAGGTTGAGAACCTGATGTCCTGACCACTAGACGATGGGGCCGGAAATTCCAATATATTTTAACAGAAAAGGTTTAGAAAAACTTGAAAGATCTAAGAATTGTATTAAATGTTTCTGTAAATGAATCTCCTGATATATTTAGTACTGAGATTATTAGAAATATATTGCGATCTTCGTTTGAGATATCTACATATACTAAATCATTACCTCTCCATGAATATCCTTTAAACATTATTCCATCTCTATCACCAACTTTTACTGAAATCTCTTGTGGGGTTGGGGCCTTTCCTTTTACTACTATATAGTCATCTATTAGAATTTTTCTTTGAACATCTATGTATTCTTGAAGACTAATGGAGGGTGTCCTTTCAACAAAGATTCCAATTCCATCAAAAGTTGTTTTATCAATAAAAGATTCAAGATCTCCAAGTACAATGATCGTTTGTGCCTTGTTTGATATTGGTCCTGTAATATCACAACAATTGTCATCAAATTTAGGGTGTTCAAACGAGAATTTAAATATATCTTCGGTAAATGTAACAGTATCTCCTTCAACAAGTTCAGGATAAAAATTAATTGATCTTAAAATATCCTCAGTAGCTGCCCTATATCTTTGTTTGTATCCAAAATCTCCCCTGAAAAACTGTGTAATTTCGTAATGAACATTAAACTTTTCAGTGTAAGTTAGTTTATAATCCCCATTGCAGTTTGTTGCTGTAAAGCTTAAAGCAGGAGTAGTACTGACACTATCTCCCTCTATTCCAGAGATATCAGCAGTTTCAGGGCATTTTGAGATAAAGGAATCCCTTTTAACTTGAGTAAGTTGTTCTAGGTCCCTTATCTCTGTTGTAAAGGTAGATATTCTGAATATATATCCTTCATCAAGTGTATCTTCTAAGACATCTCCAACCTCTGAAGTAGATGGAGCATACATAACATTTAGTTTTTTAATTCCATTTACTTGTGCCTCTGAAATGAAGGCATCTTCTGGGTAATCAAGTGAAAGCCTTAGTTCACCACTATTTGCTTGAACCATCTTTTTGATCTCGACATCACCTACTTGGGGAATTCTCTCTTTCTCGTCAGGAACATAAACAATGGGTTCGTTTTTTAAGAAATATTTTTTATAGATAGTTACGGAGACGGATAGAAGAATAAGTGCTCCAAATATACCCCCGATAATAATTACTCGTCTTTTAAATTTTTTCTTTTTAGCAGAAGCTGTAGCTTCTTTTTCTCTTGCATCTAAAGTTTCAGCTTGCTGTGGAGTAGGGGTAACTGGTTGAGGACCAGGTTGTTCTGGTTGGATTGTAGGTTGTACCTCAGGTTGTGTTTCAGGCAGTTTATCTTCCATGCTATAAATTATAGATATCCTTTGTGGTTTGGTCCAATTCTTCCTTAAACTGTGTGAAGG
>JAHIRX010000074.1 GCA_018818485.1 Patescibacteria group bacterium | reverse complement strand
TTACATTTTCTTCTATTACTTCTATAGCTTTGGGATCCTCGTCCACAAATGTACAGTGTTTTGCACCCCTGCTTAATGCTTCTATTCCAAGATTTCCACTTCCTGAGAATAGATCTAAACACACAGTATCTTTTATCTTTTCCCCTAGTATGGAAAACAAAGATGCTTTAGCAACTCCCTGAATTGCTCTAAAGTCCTCGATCCTTGGGGCTTTGAGCCTTTTTCCTTTTGCTATTCCTGTAATTACTTTTATTTCTTTCATTTTAGTTTGCTCCTATATAGTAACCCTTTCTTTGGATTAGTCTCCCCAGCAGTTTAGGGTATTCTTCTAACTTTGGAAAGTACTTTTGTGCATAAACCTTTGCATTTTCTAGCATTTCCAAGTTATGAAGATCTGCAACTTTAAGTTTTTTAAATCCGTGTTGTTCTGTTCCAAATACATCACCTTGTCCCCTCATTTCAAGATCTATTTCTGCTAGTTTTATTCCTTCATTTATGTTTTCAAGTGCTTTTAGTCTTTTGTATGAATCCCTTGAGTTATTACTCATAAATGTAAAACACAGTCCTTCTTTTTGTCCCCTTCCTACCCTACCTCTTAGTTGGTGTAAGGAAGCAAGACCATATCTTTCTGCTGATTCAATAACAATTATTGTGGCATCAGGTATATCTATTCCCACTTCAATTACAGGGGTAGATACAAGTATTTTTATCTCACCCTTTCTAAACTTTTTGACAACCTCTTCTTTTTCAGTTGATTTCATTCTTCCATGTAAAAGCCCGATAGGTAAGTCTTTAAACACTCCATTTTTCAGGTTTTCAAACTCAACTTGTGCAGCCTTTACGTTTTCTAGACTTGAACTTTCTGATTCTTCTATCAAAGGACACACTATAAAAGTAGGTTCATTCTTTTGTTTAATTATTTCATAGGTTTCTTTTCTCATTTTTTCTGGAATTACTTTTGTTGTTATCTTTCTCTGTTCAAAAGGAAATTCATCAAGGATAGAAATAGATAGATCTCCATAAAGTGTTAGGGCTAGGGTTCTTGGTATTGGGGTTGCTGTCATAGTTAGTAAGTGTGGTACTTTTTTGTCTTCAATTAAATCCACAATTTTACCTCTCTGCTCTACTCCAAATCTATGTTGTTCATCAATAACCACAAGACCTATGTTTTTATACTTTTCTTTATTAAACAAAAGTGCATGAGTCCCTATTAAAATACTCCAATCTCCGTTTTCTTTAACGCTCCCGGTTCTTAGTTCTACTTTTATATTTGTCCCTTTCAGGAATTTCTCAAATGTTTTTAAATGTTGATTTGCAAGTATCTCAGTTGGAGCCATATATAAAACCTTAAAACCATTAAGATGAGAAATGTAGGATGCAATTATTGCAAGAACTGTTTTTCCTGTACCTACATCTCCTTCTAAAAGCCTATTCATAGGATTTTCTTTCTTAAGATCAGAGATTATGTCGCCCAAAGCAGTTTTTTGCGATCCAGTTAGTTTAAATGGAAGCTTTTGAATAAAATCTTTTACTTCTTTTTCAAAACTTTTGTATTTTTTACTCTTTAGCTTTTTTGACCACTCATACTTTCTTTTTTCAACATTTAGAAGTTCAATAAAAAGCTCTTCAAAAGCAAATCTTTCTCCAGTATTTTCTGCTTCTTGAATGCTATCTGGAAAGTGCATTTCATTAAGAGCCTCGTTTATATCTTGAAAGTTAAACTCATCAATAATTTCCTCTGGTAAAAATTCGGAAAGGTTTGTTTGTGAATCTAAGATGAACTTAATTTTTCCCCTTAACCACTTTGAACTGATTCCTGCAGTTTCTGGATAAACAGGTACTAACCTTCCAGTATTTATTGTATTTCCAGAGTCTAGTTCTATTTCAGGAGATATAAAACACAGCTTATTGTTAAAAGTACTTACTTTCCCACTAATTTTATAGTTTTTACCTGTGCTTAGAGATTTTTTTAAGTACTGTTGATTAAACCAAATAAGATCAATATCTCCTGTATGATCTAGTAATTTTCCTTTAGTTAAGCGTTTTCTATACTTTGTATATATGTTATCTACTGGTCCTAGTACTCCCTTTACGGTAACTCTATCTTCTTCAACCAAATCCTTTACCAGCTTGATTTGTGAGAGGTCATCATACCTAAATGGAAAGTGATATAAAAGATCTTCTATTGTTGATATACCGATGTTTTCAAGCAAACTCTTGTATTTAGGCCCTATCTTTGTAACTGCTGTAATTGGAAAATTGACTTCTAACATGGTAATATTCTACCAATTTTTACAAAAATAAAAGAAAGGAGTAAAAGTGAAAGACAAAGGTTATAGCACTTTCT
>JAHIRX010000073.1 GCA_018818485.1 Patescibacteria group bacterium | reverse complement strand
CCCTATATCTATCCCCTTGCAAATCTGTCTTGAATCAGCTGAAACAATTTCTCCACCATACTTTTTACACAAATCAAGTGCTAGAGAAGTTTTACCTGAAGACGTGGGTCCACAAATTATATAAACTTTATTTTTCATGGTTTGTATTTTTTCCAAACTTTAGTTAGATACCCATGTCTCCATTTCTTTTCTTCCAAACTAACATTATCTTTCAAATTCTTCTGAGCATAGGTTCCTTCTCTTTCTGAATACATACTAATAAAAGCAACAGAAAACCTAGCTTTTTTAAATAACTCAACTGTATCCATGAACTGCTCCTCAGTTTCTCCTGAAAACCCAACAATAGCATCAGTACCAAACTCTGCATCAGGCCTTACCTTTCTTATTTCTTCTACCAAGGATAGAAACTCCTCAATTGTATGTCTTCTCCTCATAGCCTTTAAAACAGCATTATTCCCAGATTGAACAGCAATATGAAAATAGTTGGATACCTTTGGAAGCTTTAGTACCTCAACTAAATCTTTAGTGAAATCAAAAGGATTAGAACTCATAAAATCTATCTTTTTGACGCCCTTAACTTTATGAACTTTCTTTAAAAGGCTAACGAAAGGAAGTTTCTGGTTTCCCCCACTTCTTAACTTAAACTTAGTAGCTCTATCTAACCCCCAAGAATTAACATTCTGACCGCAAAGGGTAATCTCAGAAACACCCAAATTAACCAGACACTTAATTTCCTCCAAGATTTCCTTCTCACTTCTGGTTACCTCCTTACCTCTACTGTAAGAGACCACACAATAAGAGCAAAAGTTATCACACCCATAAGATACATTTATATAAGCATGGTTTTTATCCACTTGTCTTCTTTGAGCACTACTACTATCAAAGCCTTCTAAGGTTTCTATCAAACCACTATCTAATAGAATACTTGGTAAGGAATAAATATCATTAGGACCAATATAGAAATCAAAACCTTTAGCTTTTTCTTTCACAGAAGAAAGTTTGTATCTTTTTCTATCTCCTTTAGCACTACCAACCATGCATCCTGCAAGAATTGTTAAGGCCTTCTTCCCCTCATTTCTTTTTAACATCCTAACTACACCATAAACCTTATCTTCACTCTTCTGTCTTACAGAACATGTATTAACAATGAATAGGTCTGCATTTTCTAAAATATGTTTAACTTCTTCAGTTTCATTTCTTAATTTAGGTAGTTTAAGCTCAGAAAAACCTAAGGAATTAAGAATACCTGCCATAACGTCACTATCAACCTCGTTGGCGTAACAACCAAATGTCTTAATGAAATATTTCATAAAAAATTAGGATATTTTTGATCCGTTTTCTACCTTAGCACAGGGAGCAAGAAGAATTACATCGTCTCCCTTATCTACAGCCATAATCATAGCTTGAGATTCAAGTCCCATCATCTTCCTAGGCTTAATATTTGTGGCAAAAACCCATTGTTTACCAACTAAATCATCAGAAGTAAACCACTCTTTAATACCAGAAAGAACCTGTCTTTTACCTGCTTCTCCAAAATCAACCTCAAGCTTTAAAAGCTTGTCAGAACTATCAATTTCTTCAACAGACAAAACCTCACCTATTCTGATTTCCACCTTCTGAAAATCACTGAATTCTATTGCATTTTCCATATTGTTGACTATACCCCAATTCTCTTATAAACTCCAAATGTTATGTCTACTAAGAGAACGTGGCAACCAAAAAAGCGAAAAAGAGTTAAAAAACATGGTTTTCTAAAGAGAATGAGAAGCCCTGGTGGTAAAAATATACTTAAAAGAAGAATGAAAAAGGGAAGAAAAAGACTTGCAATCCTCAGAAAGAAAAAATAATTCCCCTGCTATACTTTAAATAATGTTAAAAAGAATTCATCGAATTACCAGCACTTTTGAATTTAATGTAGCTAGAAAATATGGAGAATACTACGAAGGACAGTTTTTCCATATATATTTCTCAAAACCGAGAAATTATGAAGGACCTACTAAAGTAGGTATTGTTGTATCAACTAAAACAGCAAAAAAAGCTACAAAAAGAAATAGAGTAAAACGAGTATTTAGAGAAGTAATTAGAAAAAACTTTGAAAAGATAGATAAGGGTAACTTGTGGATAGTAATTCATCCAAAAGCTAGTTCTTTAGATAAAAAATATGAAGAAATTAATACTGATTTTAATCAAGTTCTACAAAAAGTATCTCTCCCCAGCTAACTTTGGGATAAACACCTGTATTTTTAAACCGAGTTGCTCCGAGTATACTTACCAGGCTATAGAAAAATATGGAGTATTTAAAGGTAGTCTTATGGGAATAAAAAGAATTCTAAGATGTAATCCATTTAACAAAGGTGGGGTAGATCCTGTAGAATAACCAAAGTTATGTGGGATACATTTATATTAAATCCGATATTTAATCTGCTCGTCTCGCTTTACCAGTTAACTGGGAATTTAGGCCTATCGATTATTACCTTCACTCTTTTGGCAAAAAGTATTTTGATTCCTGCAACTATCCCTGCTTTAAAGATGAATAAGAAACAAAGGGAAATTCAACCCCAACTAGAAAAACTTAAAAAGAAATATAAATATGACAAACAAAAACAGGCAGAACTTCAGATGGAGCTATTTAAAAAACACGGAATTAATCCAGGTGCGGGTTGTGTTACAACGATAATCACTTTTGTTTTATTAATTGCTGTTTATAGGACAATAACCACATTTACAACATCTACTGATCTTTCACTTCTAAACGACAGGATATATTTTAGTAGCCTTAAGTTTGAAGTTGAAGAAATGTTAAAAACAGGATTTTTATACCTTGATCTAACAAAACCAGATCCTTATTTAATCGTTACTCTATTAACTGTAGGCTTACAATTTTTGGCAAGTAAAATGATGCTCCCATATTCTAAAATGTCTGAAAAGCTAGCCAAAAAAACTCCAGAACAAGCAGACGACATGATTGCATCAATGCAAAAACAAAATATGTATATCATGCCTATCATGTTTTTTGTCTTTGGATTAACACTACCTTCAGGAGTAATGCTTTATATTATGATCTCAACAATCTTTCAGATAGGTCAGACTTACTACTTCAGTGGGTGGGGAGGTCTAAAACCCTGGATTGCTAAATTAAAATTTGTTAAAACTAAGGAGGGATAAACCCGCCCCGAGGCAGCTCCCTAAATTATTATGCAGGATGTTATAGAAGAAGCACTTACGAATATATTTGGATTTTTACGAATTGATCCTGATTGTGAAATTAGTAGCCCTGAAGATGGGGTATATCTAGTAACTATAGATGGGGAGGAGCTTAACTTTCTAATTGGTTTTAGAGGTCAGTCCTTAGATGCCCTCCAAAGTATTCTTAGACTGATAATCTTTAGAAAAACAGGTGAGCAGATTGTATTAAACGTAGATATAAACGGGTATAAGAATCAGAAAGCAGATAAAATTAAAAATCTAGCTCGTAAGTTCATAGATAAAGTAAGATTTTTTGAAAAAGAGATAGAGCTTCCTAGAATGAATCCTTGGGAAAGAAGACAGGTTCATACTTTCGTATCAGAGTATGACGATGTTGATTCAGAAAGTACGGGAGAAGGTATAAATCGTAGAGTAGTACTAAAACCAAATAAAAAATGAAATTCTCATGCACACAAGAAAATTTATCGAGAGGTCTTCAAACCATAATGAGAGCTATACCTACAAAAAGCTCCCTACCAATTTTAAGTAATGTATTAATCTCCACAGAAAAAGGAAGACTAAAACTTTCTGCAACTAATTTAGAAACTGCAATTGTTACTCACATCAATGCCTCAATTGATGAGGAGGGGTCCACAACAGTACCAGCAAGACTACTTAGAGATTTCGTAACAAACTTACCTGCTGGAAATATAAAGGCAACAGAGACAGACGAGATACTAACCATTAGTTCAAAAAGTACAAAATCAAAACTTAATGGGTCTTCAGCAAACGATTTTCCTGCTCTCCCTGATTTTCCCAAAAAGTTAGACTCACTAAAGCTAGATCCAACAACTTTCGACGAAATAATGGGACTTGTTTCCTTTGCATCAGGAATGGATACTTCAAGACCGATATTTACAGGTGTCTATATCAACTTTTCAAAAAACAAACTAACTGTAGCCTGTACAGATGGTTTTAGACTTTCAGAAAAAACATTAAGTATTAAATCAAACTTAGATGACTTTACGGTCGTTATCCCCACAAAAACACTAGTTGAGGTAGCAAAAATATTTGCAACATCGATAGAACCAATTGAATTTGTATTAAACAAAGATGAAAACTTAGCTCTATTCAAATCAGAAGATACTATGATTGCAACAAGAATATTAGATGGAGAATATCCTGATTACAAAAGAATCATCCCATCAGAATCAATGGTTAAAGTAGAGTTTATCTCAGAGGAGTTTGCTGAGGCGGTAAGACTAACAAGTGTGTTTGCTCAACTTGGAAACAATACAATAAAAGTAAGATTTGATCCTGAAGGAAGCATTAAGGTAACTTCTCTTTCAGAAGAAACGGGTCAACATGAGAGTAACTTAAAGGCAGGTGTAGACGGAGAGCTAATTGAAATAGCATTTAATGCAAAATATCTTTTAGACTTTCTTCAAAATGTTAAGTCAGAAAAGGTAAACTTCAGTACAAACGGAAATGTGGCACCATGTATGTTTCTACCTGAGGGATACAAAGACTTTGTTCACATCATAATGCCGATGCAAATTTAGTCTTCTAAATAGGATTTCTTACCCATTGTGTCTTCTTCTACTGACTTTAGTATCTCTTCTCTTGTTGGGGATCTATTAGAATTGTCCTCTTTATCCTCACCTGTTTCATTTTTCTTTCTCTTCCAATCTTGATTGTTATCATATTTAGGCTTCTGGGGCTGAGTATTCTTTTTATCCAAGTCGAAGGACCCGGCTTTTTGTGTACCTTGTGGAACTATCTTTTTTTCTTCACTTCTTAAAGCTAGAGAGTTTTCAAGATCTCCCTTAGGAGCTATTGGTTTGGATGGCTGAGGTATGGGAGGTTGTTGAGGACTTACCATCTTTTCCTCTGGACCACTTTGCTTATATGGTTTGTATACTGGTTTTTGTAATTGAGGAGTTTCTTTTTCTAAGGTATCTGTGTTTAGTGCTCTTTCTTGTCTAATCCTAAGTAATTCTTCTGGATTTGTAGTTATGAGCTTATGCTCTGCTTCTGATGCCATAACTCTAATTGCAACGTGATTAGCCCCTGCAAAGAATAACCCATCTCCAATCCCAGATGATAAAAGAAATCTTTTTTCTCCTTCCGAAAGATAAAAGGTTTTTACAACATTATCTATTGCAGCAGGGTGCTGTTTAAATAGCATTTGGATAGAACTATTTGTAACAATAGCTTTTCCGTACTCAGATCCTAAGAAATCGTCAACATCCTGAGAAATTGCTGTTAATCCTAAATAGTATTTTCTTGCTCTTTTTGCAATTCCATACAAAAATCTAGCACTATCTTCGTTTTGTAGTAAAACCCATGCCTCCTCAACAATTAAAACTCTCTTTTTTAGCTCTTTTTTAATTTTTGTCCACACAAAATCTAGAATCATATAAAAAGCAATTGGTCTTAGCGCGTCTTCTAAGTTCTTGGTTGAAAAAACCGTCATCTTGCTATTCAAATCAACATTTGACTGAGAGTCAAAAATTCCCGTCATAGAACCTTTAATAAACCTCTCAAGCCTGTCTGCTATTCCCCTAGCTTCTGGTTCTGCCATCCCAAGTAATACCTTATATAAATCTTCCATGACAGGGGGTTCTTTAGTTGTTTGAGTATCGGGATCCGTGCTTATACCCTTAATTCTGTAAGTCTCAATGAGAGATCTGTCTAGGATTGCCTCTTCTGTAGAGTTTAGGCCTCCAAGCATTAGCTTAAGGAGGGTGATTAACGAAATTAGTTTCTGACCTAACTCATTTTCTCCCTCTTCAGCAATACCAGAAAGATCAAAGGGATTAATTTTATGCTTAGAATTAGCAGAAAAATCTATATAGTTTCCACCTACTACATCACAAAGATCCCTATACTCCTCTTCTGGATCAATAACCATAACCTCAGCACCAAAAACCATAAGCCGTAGTGCTTCCAGTTTTACAAAATATGATTTACCCGCACCAGAAGTAGCAAAAACAACGGTGTTAGCGTTTTCCATCGAAAACCTATCAAAGATAACCAAGGAACCGTTATGTTTATTGATTCCATACATAATTCCCTCTTCCATAGTTAGATCAGAAGACGTAAATGGGAAGGTTGTAGCTAGAGAAGTTGTATCCATATTTCTTGTCACCAGCATTTTATCCATCCCCGCGGGTATTGACGATCTAAAACCATCTTCCATCTGAAGGGAGGCTTTTTTAGAAATTAAAAGAAGACTTCCCAAGGTAGATTCAAGCTTTGCAGTTACACTGTTAAGTTCCTCCAGAGTGTATTCAGGAATTGTAATATAGAAAGAAAATTGAAAGTATTTTTCAGCACCTTTTACGAGCTGTTCTTGAAGAGAATTCGCGTCCTCAAGGGCTGCTTGAACAACTGGGTCTGTGATCCTTCCTTTTTCTTGATTTGACATACTAGTAGCCTCAAGCTCGGTAATCTTCCTTCTTAGGTCATCCAAAATCACCTTTGATTTAACAGGATAATAAAACATCGAAATATTAAGAGTATGCTCAAAGTTAATTATGGGCGATAGCCAGTTAGCCCCTACAAATCTTGGGTAACCAGACACAAAGAGCGTTCTATAATACATATTTCCGATCTTTACATGATTAAAATCAACCTCAATTGCTGACGGAGCAATAATATCTCTGACATTAAGCATTCCTTCAGCTAAGGTTTGTGAAGGAGTCTTTTCTTCAGGAACACCTCTCTCACCATTTTTGCCTTTCGGCTTTTTGCTTTTATCAAACATTGTAAATACGTTAAAATCAAAAGCCATTTTATTCCTCAATAATTGCTGGATTTACAATCGCAGTCTTATAATCTTCTACATTTGTTCTTATTCTTGTTCCCTGTTGAGACTCGGTTGGGTTATAAATATCAAAATATAGTTCTACAAGCTCTTGGGTTGTTAGATGTTTTGTCTTAATACCAATTCTATTAAACTCTTTAACAACGTGATCAACCTTTGGAAGAAGATCTACCTTTGCCCTCTCTAGCACTTTATTAACATTAAGGTTGGAAGCTCTTTTGTTTTGGGTACCAACAAGTTTTGCAAACCAATCAAATGGCCCTAAACCTTCTTCTTTAATTGGAGACATTCCAGTTGGAATAACTACAAAGAATTTCTTATCTAAAACTTCATTTTTCTTAATTACTTCTTGCACAAATTTCCTATATGCTTCAGCTTGAGTTTTTAAAAGGGGATCATCGATTTTATTTTCTACCCTACGAACTTTATCAACATACTTAGTAATATCAAGTTTTCTAGATCTAATTACTACCTGAAGAGCGAAAGTTATGGAGTTTAAAAGCATAGAAAAGGCTGCTATTATAGCGTCTTGTTCGATCTCTGATAAAAGGTCAAAATTAACAGCAGTAGTTTGAATAACAGCACAAACTCCTCCGTTTTTCAAAATTACTAGATCATCTTTTATATCAAAAATATCCAAGTGATCTTGAGTTGTGGCAGTTATTTGTTCGGGCATGTTATTTTCCTACCATTTCTATTGGGGGCAAAATTTCCCCATTAACTTCTATAGGAATTATATCAAAGGTTAAGTCTACCTTATTCACTGGTGATACCTCAACTGTGTATCTTCCACTATTCAGAGGTGTAGAAAGAATGTATTGACCAACACTATCACTCTTAAAGGCTCTTACTGCCTCGCCTCTTTCGTTTTTAACAATCATTAATATATCCTCAAGAGGTTTGTCCGTTTTATCGCGCACCACACCAGAAACAACATTTGGAATATTGGTAAGCACTTTAATTCTTTTTCTTTCTCTATCAATAGCCTCGGGGCCTGTTGATGTAAAGTTCTTCTCCCCAAGCTTCTGTTGAAGATCTCTAACTCTTTTACTTAACTCTGAATAACTTGAGGTTATTCTTTCTTTCTCTTCTTCTAACTTCACGAGAAGTTGTTCTTGGCCAGTGGTTTCCTTGGACTCAGATTTTGCTCTACCAATTTGTTCTTTTAATTTTTGAATTTCACTAGTTAAATCTTTATTTTGTTCTTTCAATTTCGAAACGACATCTTTTACCTCTTCTTTTACACTTGGTTCAGGTTTTTCTTCAGAAACCTCAACACTTGTCTTTTGAACTTGTCTTCTCACCTCTGTAATTCCTTCCTCTTGCCTTATCTTTTCAAGAAGCTGTTGAAGTTTATTAGCTTTTTCTTTAACGTCTTCCTCGGATTCAATTTGTTCAGAAGTTTTTAGTACCTTTTCTCCTCTAATGGGTAAAATCAACTCACCCTCAGAAGGCAAAAGATTAACAAATCTTCTTCCGGTATGCATTTCTGGTATAAGAGGTTTATACTCAAAATCGTCTCTTCTGGGTTTAGTCACGAACCTAGGCTTTTGAACAACTAAAGGTTTTTCCTCGGTAACTTGAAGCTCTTTCTGAATTACAGGAGGTTTTCCAGCAACAACTTTAGGTTCCTGCACGACGTGTACCTTCTGCTCACCCTCTTCATCTACTTTTTTGCTTACAAACTCCTCAGGTTCGCTGATCTTAACTTCCTTTTCTTCCTCCCGTATCTTCCCATCTTCTCTTTCTTTTTTCTCTTCTTCATATTCAATTTTCTCGGGTACAAAGATTGGAGGAGGAGAATCTATAACAGCAACCCCCACAGAAGGGGCCTCAAATTCCTCTCTATGCTCCACTGCATCAACAGCAGCTGATTGTCTTACAATATTAGGAAAAGCCTTTCTAACCTTCATAACATATTCTCTTTCAGGAATATCAAGAGGATCTACCTTTTCTTTCTCTCCTTGTCTAGTCAAATAGTATTCAAGTTTTCTTCTACTAGACGTTGGCGCAAGCGTAATCATCTCTTGTCTAACCATATCTATATTATCGTGAAGAAGTGCCGAAGGAACTGTGGGTTCTTTTTTCCATATTCTTTGCGTTGGAAATCTTATTGCTTTAATAAAATTAACAACCCACTCATCAAGGCCTCTCTCCTCTACGGGAACAAACGCAAGACCTAAAGCAAAAAGGGCAAAGAAGATAACTGTAGGCCATTTAAAAATACCGATGACGAGGATATAAGAAAGATAGGCTGTTAACCCAAAGATAAAGAGATAAATAAACTGGCGCATGGTTAAATCACCAATAAGCTTGAACTCAACATCCATAATATTTTGAGGTACGGGATGTTGTATATTTGATTGAGGTCTTTCTGCAATGGGCATTAATTTAGATTATATGAGCTTCTTACCTTAACAGCAAGAAAAAAGATTCATCAGTACTAAAAACCCCTGAGGATTTAATGGAATCTTGTTCCTTTTGAAGGTTAGAACTCATGGATTCAATCTCTGAACCAAACGGTGGGTTAAAGACAAAGAAAAAGTCATCATCGTGTGTTCCAGGTTGTTTTTGCCAATACAAGCTATATTTTTGTTCCTCTTTTGAAAAAGAAAGTTCTACTGGAAGATCATAGCTAAAAACCAACCTTATACTGCTACTTGGATTGAGAGTAAAACTAGCCCCAAAAGAATTATAGTTACCTATATTTTCTACTACAATATCACCAAATATATCACTCTCAACACCACCCTCATCAATTATTCTAGCACCTGTTAATTTAGCTCCGCGTTGAGTTAGAATTCTCACATAATTTGTATAAGGACCGCTTGGCCAAGCATCGCTCTCAGCTGTGTGTTCATAATCAAGATACAAATCAGCTCTTAAAACCCCGTCTCTTGTCAAACTGTTTACTTCATAAGTAAGCTTGTTTTTAACATGGTAGTTTGCCTTTGTACCACCTAAATTTGCATTCACAACACTTAAATAGTCTCTTGATGCTTCTACTAAACTCCCATCCCATCTTTTTTGTTTCAAAATGACATTAATAGGACTATTTTCTAAAAATACCATAAGGTGTCTTTGATTTAGAGACTCGTTTACTACACTAAATAAAGAACCAAGATTTTCTTTTTGAAGGGAAAAGAGCCTTTCTAATAGTTTACTTCCTAAAACCGTTAAGAAAGAACGTTTCTCACTTACCCCCTCTTCGTAATCAAAACTACTATAAAACTGGGCTCTCTCATCTAGATTTTGTGAACTAATCTCCTCATTATAAGCAGCTAAAAATACAGGACCAGTAACATCAAGCAAGGACTCAACAAAACTTAAATCAATTGCAATGTAACCATCAATTTCCTCTCCGGTAATTCTAAAATACAAATCATCAAATGCGGATACTGATCTTGTGAAATCTGGATCCCAGTTTGAGTTTCTTAGATAGAGCCTGTCTTCTTCCAAAAATGTTTTAATAGGGTCGGGTGGAGTAACCACAATATTTCTTTGATCAATCTGCCCATCGGGATTATAAATATCGTCAATAACAAGATTTTTTAACTTTCCATTTTCTAAACTAAGTACCCCATAAGAGCCAATAAAACCACCGGTTGGTCTGATCTCGTTGCTATTTTGAAACCAAATAATGTATTTTTTCTCTCCGCCCAAACCTAAGATACCTGGAAGGTCAGAGAATACAACTGTTGCAAGATCCAACCCTTCTTGGAGCTTATAAAGATACCCTTCATAAAGTGATATGTTCTCAGAAACTTTTCCCGAAAGAGCCTCTTTATTAATTCCCAAAAGATCTGCTTCTGCTAACTTTAATGAGCTTTTTGCACTACTCACACCAAGCTCTGCTTTTTTAACAGCCTCAACATTCAAAACTTCTGTCGTATCAGGTCTTAAGATCTCCCATAAGGAACCCAAGGGTTTAACAGCAGATGAAGTTAAATAAATTGACTTTGAAAAGTTAGTGAGAGATCCAAGTAACCTATCATAGGATGTGTACATCTCAACCTTCTTTGTAATTTTAAAAATCCATTTTAATCTGTGAAGAGAACTTCTTGCTTTAGAAAAACTTTTGTAGGAAACAAGAGTTTGTTTTTCAATTTCCTCTAGATCAAACTCTAATGCATTATCTTTAATACTTTGAAGTTGATTTACACCCCTAGTTGCATTGTAGTATAGGCCTAGTCCTGGTATACCAACAAACACTGAAGTGGCAGCGATAAAAACAGCCATTATACTCAACCCGTATCCAACATCTGTTCTTAAACCTAGATGAAAACTTCTAAATTTTAAACCCACGTTTTCAAAAATCTTAGTTTTTTTCTTGGGAAACTCTATGACCGAAATATTGCTTGTATCTTTGATCGCACTATACAAAGGTTTTTCAACTATTACTTTTTTAAATCTTATCTTTGGTTTAGTATTTGGTTCGGGAACATGTCTTGGTACTAGATCTTGAAGAGATACGAGAGCTTCTTTCTTAGACATAGAAACCTCTCTCGCTTTCTGCTCTACAAGTTTAGAGGGTTTAAATGCATGGGTATTAATGGAGTAACCAAGACTAGTAAGAGTATCTACAACACCCTGCTTGAAACCAATCTTAGGCCTCCAACCAAGACCTTTTATATTAAAGGTATCTGGTGATCTTAAAGGGCTCCTGACTCTTTCTTCTGCTGGTTTAAATTCAACAGCTAACTCCCCGTCTGCAAGACCTTTAATAAAGTAGGCAATCTCAAGTACTGTAAGTGGCTCGTTTGGTACCAAGGAATATATATTTCCCTTCGTATTTTTATTAAAGAGAGCTTTTGCCAAACCTGAGGAAACATCAGAAACATGAAGATAGTATTCTTTTTCTGTACCTTCTCCATAGACAGAAAGGGGGTTTCTATCCATAACCTCTTGCATGAATCCTCCTAGAGAACCGCTCGATTCCAAACTCATTCTTGGCCCATAAACCTCAGGAAGTCTAACTATACGAGCATCAACATCTTTTGAATTAAAATATTCCCAGACAATAGCTTCAGCAAACCTCTTGGCCTCTATTAAACTAAATTTGTTTTCTTCAGGCTCTGTTTTACCAAAATATTTATCAAGATAAAGCTGACTGATTCTTCCTTGGTAAACATCAATTGTTGATGCAAGTAGAAACTTAGCGTCAGATCTTTCTGCGAGATCTAAAAGGTTTTTAGTACCAAGGGAATTAGTTAGAAGTGAGTCTAAACTTACAAAATCTTTGCTTAACAAATACTCCTCAAGGCCTGCTAAGTGAAAAATGTAATCAACACTTTCAATATCTTCTGGGATGCCTTTATTAATATCTACATCAAATAGTGCAAAATCTTTATTACTAACAAGGTGACTAACGTGAATCTCCTTACCTGTCTTAAAGTTATCTATAACAATAACTCGAGCTTTTTTGTCAAGTAAAAACTCTGCAAGATGAGAACCAATAAAGCCAGCACCACCGGATATCAGTACTGTAGGAACTAATGCATTTTTCTTAATAACTTGTTTTATAGGCATACAGGCAGTCCTGCTTTAAAAAGCAGGTTTGTATTTATTATATTGTATTTTATTGCGGATATGAAGGAATATCCAACCTCAGAAGCCCACTATTTTTAAGGTATAATCTAAATGTTATGGAACTTAAAGATTTATTGAAAAATTTCAAAAAATACAAAACATTTCTTCTTGTTTTCACAGTTGGGGGAATTCTAATTGGACTTGCTCTTGGATATTTTACAGAAAAATACTCTGCTACTGGTTCTTTTTATATTGGGAGAAAAATTGATCCTAATCAATCTAGGTTTTTTACATACGAAGGCTATTACGGACAGCAAACAGCACTATCTTATGCAAAAACAGCAGTTGAATTAATTTCAAGTCCTGATGTTAAAAAACAAACTCTTGAAAAACTTAATATCGAAGTAACAGATGAAACACTAAGGGAATTTGGAAATTTAATAAAAACAAAGAAGGCCGGACCTCAGTTAATTACCGTTACGGTAAAGGGTTCTACAGAAGAAAAAGCTACCAAGATGTGGGTTTTACTAGCTGATTCGTTTCTAGAAACTGCAGAAAACCTAAACCTACAGACTGACCCAAATATCGCAATTATTAAAGTTTCCCCTTTACCAATTGTTAAACACTCCTACCTTCCTTTAGTAAGTCTTCCTATCGCTGGAGGATTAATTTTTCTAACCATAGGAATGCTTTTAGCTAGTTTAAAGGAATATTTAAAATGAAACTTTCTATTTACACAGATGGCGGAGCAAGAGGAAATCCAGGTCCTGCAGCTATTGGTATAGTTGTGAAAGATGGAAAGGGAAACGTGATAAAAGAAGTAGGCAAATATATCGGGAAGACAACAAATAATGAGGCTGAGTATAGAGCACTAGTTAATGGCTTGGATAGCATATTGGATAAAGATGTCAACGAAGTTGATTGCTTTTTAGACAGCCTACTTGTTGTAAAACAACTAAACGGAGATTTCAAAGTTAAAAACGCGAATATTAAAAGATTTTGGAACGAAATAAAAAGACTCGAGAGAAATTTTAAAAAGATTACATACAACCACATCGAAAGAAGTAAAAATAGTGAGGCAGATGCACTGGTGAACGAAGTACTTGATTCTATATAGGTAAAATGGCCATAGATCCTTGTAGCCACTCTATTCAAAAAACACTAGCCTACTTTTCAATATTTAAGTATCCCCTTAGTTTTTATCAATTATCAACATATTTGATCTCAAATAAAAAATTCAAGTCAAAGGAATTTAAAAAACAGTTAAAAAGACTTGTCAGCAAAGGATTTATTAAAGAAAGAAAAGGTTATTACTACTTACCTGGTGTAAAAAATATAGATTCAGAAAAACGTAAGGGATACACAGAAAAACTAATCAAAAAGAATAGAAAAGTACTAAATACACTTAAAAAAGTTCCCTGGATAAAGATGATATGTATAACAGGCTCGGCTGCTAACTATAATTCTGAACCAAAATCAGACTTAGATTTACTCTTTGTAACATCAAAGAATAGAGTTTGGTTAACAAGAGGTTTTGTATTCACAATCCTAAGAATTTACGGAAAGCTTCCTCCTAAAAACTTTGAAGATAGGGAACTTTGTCCAAATATATTTGTAGATGAAAAGAGTTTAACTTGGCCAAAGAGTAAAAGAGACATTTATATAGCTCAAAATATTATCTCTATGCAACCCATTCATCAAAAAGGCAACATGTACTTCAGATTTCTAAGAGCAAATACATGGATTCACAGATACAACTCTCAATTTGAATTTCACACTCCAAGTAAATTTAAGAAAACAAAAAGCTCAAGAAGTGACATCTTAAATTTCTTAGAAGGTCTTGCATACAAAATGCAGCTCAGATACATGAGGAGAAGAAGAACTACAGAAACAGTAACAAGAAGATTAATTCACTTTAATAAAAATGATAACTCACAAAAGATTTTATCTTCCTACAAAAGTGTTTTAGAGAACAGAAAAATATAACAAAAAAGGTACACTTTAAGGGTATACCTTTTCTCGTTCACTCAGTCTCTTTCTAATAAAATCTAGTGTTTCTTTCATAGAAAAAGGGATACTCTCTACTTGAACTTCATCCCAACACTCAAGAATGAATCTAGCTTCATCGTGAATCAAAAATATACCTGCTTCACGCGCCTCATCTGACACTTCTGGTTTATTAAAGCAGTAAAGTACTCTGTTAAACCACCACATATAGTTAGTGAATAAGCTTGAGGGAGGAACTTTGCCATCCCAACTGTATCCATTCAATAGTCGCTTTGTAAATTGGTCGTAGAAAACAGCATCACTATCTATATGATCGACGAGACGTGCTACAAGAGCTTCCATAACCGCTGGAATTTCATCTGAGACTCCACTTAAACACCTACATGCTATTTGAAACTGCTGAAACAATTTGAAATATTTATCATCAAATATTTTCCTGGCAACCTCTTCCTCTTTTGCAAAAGTCCCACGAGCCAAGTCATGGTCAACTTCCTCCGCATTAGAACTCACATCTTCTACATATCTTTCAACAAAGTCGTGCCGCAACAACAATCTTTTTCCCTTTTCAACATCAAGACCTTTACCAGTTTTTAACCCCACTAACCTACCTTCAGATTCAATATATTTATCATGCGAACCTATATGAGAAACTATCCCAAATCTGTAAGCAATTCTTAAGCTGTGTTTTTTGGTATTATCAATGATAAGTCCTGGGGTACAATAAACAGGGTCTGAAAACCTCATGTTACCCCCAAGATCATCAAGACCCTCTCTTAGCTCTTCTGGAATAGAAAGATTTAAGAGATCAACAAACGATTGATTTCTGTAGGCACGTTTAACAAATCTGATATCTTCGTCACTCCATATATGTCTAAGCATATCTTCTCCCATCTATTTATATTTTGGAAATAACATATCACAAGACAGGCGTATGTCAAACAAAAAAGGACACCCTTCGGTGCCCTTTCTCAAATCTCTATTTAATAAATTTACATTCCCATCATACCTGGATTACCTACTGGATTACTGTCTTTTTCTTCCGGAATCTCTGAAACAAGGCACTCTGTAGTAATAATCATGATAGCTGCGGACACTGCATTCTGAAGAGCACTTCTTGCTACCTTAGCAGGATCAATAATCCCAGCTTCAACCATATCAACATAATCCATCTTTAATACATCAAACCCAATATTATTGTTTTTCTCTTCTTTTGCTTTTCTTTCTATCTCAGCAAGTACTTTTCCATCATCTGCTCCAGTATTTTTAATTAAAAGTCTAATGGGTTGTTCTAAGGCTTTATCAAGTATTTTTATTGCTGTCTTTTCATCACCTTTTAAGTCAAGGTTTTTAAGTGCTTCTTTTGCTCTTAAAAATGCAATTCCACCTCCAGGAACTATACCTTCATCAACAGCTGCCTTTGTTGCATTAACTGCATCTTCTACTCTAAGCTTTAAGTCTTTTAACTCTGCTTCTGTTGCAGCACCTACTTTAATAACGGCAACCCCACCAGAAAGTTTTGCAAGTCTTTCAGCAAGCTTTTCTTTATCGTAATCTGAGGTTTCTTTTTTAATCTGACCTGCAAGCTGTTTAACTCTTTCTCTAATGGCTTTTTTATCTCCCTTACCCCCAACAATTGTGGTGTTATCCTTATCTGAAACTATTCTTTCTGCTTGTCCTAAATCCTCGACTGTAGCAGATTCTAGCTTTTTACCCATATCATCACTGATTAATGTAGCTCCAGTTAAAATAGCAATATCAGAAAGCATTTCTTTTCTTCTATCACCAAATCCAGGAGCTTGAACTGCTAAAACACTTAGAATTCCTCTAAGTTTGTTAACAACTAAGGTTGCTAGTGCTTCACCATCAACCTCATCAGCAACAATGACTAAGTTTTTAGAAACTTTCATAAATCCCTCAAGTAATGGGAGTAGATCCTGAGCATTAGAAATCTTTCCGTCAGTTACTAAAACATATGGGTTTTCAATCTCAGCTTCCATCTTTTCTGCATTAGTAACAAAGTATGGTGAAAGGTATCCTTTATCAAATTGCATTCCTTCTTTGTATTCAAGTTCTGTTTTAAAGCCCCTTGATTCATCTACAGTAATTACTCCTTCGTCCCCAACTTTCTCCATAGCCTCAGCAATAATCTTTCCAACTTCTTCAGATTGAGCACTAATTGTTCCAACTTGAATCTTTTCTTCCTTCTTACCTACTTTTTTACTTATCTTTGCTATCTCTGCAACAACAACTGCGGAAGCTTTTTCCAACCCGTTTCTCAAGATCATTGCATTTGTACCAGCGGAAACATTTTTAAGCCCTTCTTCAACAATAGCGTGAGCTAAAACTACAGCTG
>JAHIRX010000072.1 GCA_018818485.1 Patescibacteria group bacterium | reverse complement strand
ATTATTAATTCTGATGCCCATGCTTTAGAACAAATGGACTTTATGAAGTATGGTGTTTTTAATGCAAGACGTGGGTGGGCTGAATCCAAAGATATTGTAAACACGCTACCTTACAAAGAATTTGTTAAAGAACTTGGGATAGGCTAATATTTATCTGTTATTTAATTTAGTGAATGGGGGTGGAAATTTTTTGTATACGCCAATTTTAATAGTTATTGGAGTTTTAGCATTTCTTCTTATTGGAATGTATAACTCTTTTGCTTCTTTGCGAGTAAAGATGAAGGAAGCTTGGAGTCAGATTGATGTTCAACTGAAAAGAAGAGCAGACTTAATTCCCAATATTGTAGAAACTGTAAAAGGATATGCTTCTCATGAAAAAGAAGTATTTGAGAATGTTACCAAAGCACGAAGTGCCTTGTTATCTGCAAAGACACCAAAAGAAGCTGGAGAAGCTAATGTAGAGTTAACCGGAGCTCTCGGAAGATTACTAGCAATTGCTGAAGCTTACCCAGAACTTAGGGCTCAAGAAGGTTTTGTGAATCTTCAAAAGGAACTTAGTGATACCGAAGATAAAGTTGCTTACTCAAGACAGTTTTATAACTCAGTAGTAAGACAATTTAATGAAAAACTTGCGGTGTTTCCATCAAATATTGTAGGAATGGTCTTTGGATTTAAGGTTGAAGAGTTCTTTGAGGCAGAAGAAGCTGAGCGAGAAAACGTAAAAGTTAAGTTCTAGTCTAAATGCCAAATATTTACCAACATATAGGCTCTAACAAGAGAGATACAGTTGTTATTATGGTTTTGTTTATAGCCATAGTTTCTTTTATTGGTTGGTTTGTTGGAGAATATTTTTTTTATGATGGGGGATTTCCAATTATGGGGTTTGCTTTATTCATTTCTGGAATCTCAAGTTTTATTTCCTACTACAATTCAGACAAAATAGTTTTAGCTATTTCTCGAGCCAAGGAAGTAAAGTTTAATGATGCTTCCCATCTTCATAAACTAGTTGAGAATATGTCTATTGCCTCAGGTATTTTAAAACCTAAAATTTATATTATTAACGATACTGCAATGAACGCCTTTGCTACTGGAAGGGATCCTGAACATGGGGTGATTTGTTTTACAACAGGAATAGTAGAGGGACTTGAAAAAAGAGAGCTAGAAGGTGTGGTCGCACATGAGATGAGTCATATCGGAAATTATGATACTAGACTTATGTCTATTGTTTGTATTCTTGTTGGAAGCATTACTCTATTATCAGATTGGTTTACAAGAGGGATTTTTTATAGAGGACGATCTAGAAAGAGTTCTACTTCATCTGGATCAGGAATAATTCTTTTGATTGGAATTGTATTTCTAATATTAAGTCCAATAATTGCCACTCTTATAAAATTAGCAATAAGTAGAAAAAGAGAATTTCTAGCTGACTCTACAGCAGCTTTAATTACACGTTATCCAAAAGGTTTGGCAAGTGCCTTGAAGAAACTTGGAGCAGATAGAGAAGTTTTAGAAGTAGCCAATGGAGCTACAGCGCACTTATATATTGACGATCCTGTTTCGGGAAGGGTAGGTAGTAAACTTGCTAACCTTTTTAATACACACCCACCTATTGAAGAAAGAATAAAACGTTTAGAGAGTATGTAATAGGCTTAACTTTACTCTAAAAATCTGTTTAAATTAATCGTAGTTATGGGTAAAAACATTATTTCAAAAGAAGAAGTTAAAAAAATAGCTGAACTTTCTGAGCTTGAGGTTTCAGGAGAAGAAGAAAAGTTTAGTGAGCTACTAAGTGACACGATTTCCTATGTAGAGATTCTCAATGAACTAGATACCTCTAACACTAGTGAAACATACCAGGTAACTGGTCTTACTAATATTTTCCAAAAAGGATCTGAAAATACAGTTACTTTAACTCAAGAAGAGGCACTAGAAAACGCAGACATGGAGGAAAAAGGGTTGTTTGTTACAGACCCTGTATTTGATAGATGAAGGAACTACATAAATTAACAATTACAGAGGCTATAGAGGGTTTAAAAAATGCTGATTTTAGTTCTGTAGAGCTGGTTGAAGCTTGTTTTAAGAGAATTGAACAAGTAGATGATGATATAAAAGCATTTGTAACTCTAACAAAGGATCTAGCTTTAGAAAAAGCAAAGAGTGCGGATGAGGGGCTTAAGAAAAAAGGAGTAAAAGTATTTGAAGAAAGACCTCTCTTAGGTATACCGTATGCTTGTAAAGATAATTTTAGTACCAAAGGAATTAAAACAACTGCAAGCAGCAATGTTTTAAAGGAATACATACCCCCATTTGAATCTACCGTTACGAGAAGATTAAACGAGGCGGGAGCAATTTTACTTGGTAAAACTAATATGGACGCTTTTGCACACGGGTCTTCTACTGAAACTTCTGACTTTTTTAAAACAAAAAATCCTTGGGATTTAAACAAGGTTCCTGGAGGTTCATCTGGTGGCTCTGCAGCCGCTGTTGCTTCTGATATGTGCATCTTTGCAATGGGAAGTGAAACAGCAGGTAGTGTTAGAGGACCTGCTTCTTGGTGTGGAACAACGGGACTTAAACCTTCCTATGGAAGAGTAAGTAGATACGGTGTTGTTGCTATGGCAAGCAGTACAGACAGCCCCGGACCGCTAACTAAATCTGTTGATGACGCAGCCCTTGTTTTATCTGTAATCGCCGGCAAAGACCCACTAGATGCCACAAGTTCACCAGAAAGAACCTCTAATTACCTTTCTGAGATTCAAAAATTTAATCTTAAAGGTCTAAAAATCGGAAAACCAAAATCATACTTTGATTTGGATTTAGAATATGGTGTTAGACAAAGAGTTGAGGAAGCTTGTGACGTATTTGAAAAACTTGGTGCAGAGATTGTTGGAATGGATTTACTTAGTCCTAAGTATTCGATTGCTGTTTATACGATTTTGCAGAGAAGTGAAGTTTCATCTAATTTGGCAAGACTTGATGGAATTAGATATGGGAATGATAGATCTAATTTTGGGTTTGAAGCAAAAAAGAGAATTATGCT
>JAHIRX010000071.1 GCA_018818485.1 Patescibacteria group bacterium | reverse complement strand
TGATTTACTTTTTGTCATGGCGAGGTATTCTAATAAGAGATTAGGATATAAAGACGAGATATTTGAATAATGAAAAAGTGGTATTTTCTGCTCAGCTTAATATTTATTATGTTTGTGTTTTTAGTAGGAATTCTTTTTAGAGCTGCTAGAAACTCCGATTTATACTTCAATGGCGACCTTTCTACCTTCCAAAGATAGCTATACTTTGTTACTATAATCTCATGTTTAAACAAGTTAATTCAGTTCCAAATTTACCTGAACAAGAAAAGGAAATAATTAAATATTGGAAAGATATTGATATTGTAGAAAAGGTTAAGGCTGCTAGAAAAGGATCCCCAGAAAAAGTCTATTACGATGGGCCAATTACTGCTAACGGTATGCCTCATTATGCACATGCTATTACCTGGACCATGAAAGACGTAATTCCAAGGTATTGGGTTATGACTGGAAACTATGTTGAGAGAAGTATGGGGTGGGATACTAAAGGTATTTTAGTTGAGTATGAGGTAGAAAAGGAGCTTGGCTTTACAAAAAAAGAAGATATTGAAGAGTACGGAGTCGATAAGTTTATTCAGAAGTGTAGAGAGTTTGTAAGCAAGTATATTGGGTATATTTTTGAAGCAGAAACTAAGCTTGGAAGATGGTTTGATGAGTCAGTTATTTACTCTACTGCAAATAAAGATTACGTAGAAAGCGTTTGGTGGTCTCTTAAAGAATTGTACGAGAAGGACCTGTTGTACGAAGGTTATAAGGTTGTAGCTTACTCTACAAGAACAGGAATGACTCTTTCTTCCCATGAAGTATCAGAAGGTGGTTATCAAGAGGTAGAGGATCCCTATATTACCGTAAGGTTTAAGTTAAAAGATGAAAAAGAAACCTATATTTTAGCCTGGACTACAACACCGTGGACTATTCCAGGTAATCTTCTACTAGCAATTGGTAAGAAAGTAGATTACGTGAAGGTTTCTTGTGAAGGGAAGTTTTATATATTAGCAAAGTCAAGAGTAGGGGATATTTTCAAAGATAAAAAGTATGAACTTGTTGAAGAGGTAAAAGGAAAAGATCTGGTTGGTAAAGAGTATGAGCCTGTGTTTGATTACTTTTCTGATAAGGAAAAGGAGGGATGTTTTAAGATTGTATTTGCAGATCATGCTAATGATGAAGATGGTACAGGGGTTGTTCATTTAGCTCCCTACGGTGAGGAAGATTACGATGTTTTTATGAATTTAGGTATATCCATGTTTGACTACCTAGATGATACTGCTCACTTCTCAAGCACTATTACTGAGTATGAGGGTCTCTTTTATAAAGAAGTTGACCCAAAGATAATTGAGAACTTAGAAAGCAAAGGTGCTTTGTTTGATCATGGAACAACTATGCACAGGATGCCTATTTGCTATAGAACAGGTACACCCCTTATATATAGACCAATTAAAAGCTGGTATGTAGCTGTTAGTAAGATAAAAGACAAGATGGCTAAGGAAAACCAAAGGATTAATTGGTACCCCGAACATCTAAAAGATGGGAATTCTGGTATTTGGATTAAAAATGCTAGAGATTGGGCAATAAGTAGAAAGAGATATTGGGGAACACCTTTTCCACTTTGGGTTAATGATAAAACTGGAGAACAAGTTTTAATAGGATCTTTTGCAGAGTTGGAGGAGAAAACTGGTAGGAACGTTGAAGATCCTCACAGACCTTTTATAGATGATTTTATCTGGGAGGATGAAAAGAACGGAGGAACATTTAGAAGAGTAGAGGAGGTTATGGATGTCTGGTATGAATCAGGCTCTATGCCTTTTGCACAGTATCACTATCCTTTTGAGAATAAGAAAGAATTTAAGGAACACATGCCTGCAGAGTATATCTCGGAAGGTCCTGACCAAGTTCGTTTGTGGTTTTATGTTATGCATGTGTTGGGGGTAGCTTTATTTGATGAAATTCCATATAAAAATGTAGCAACTATTGGAATGATGTTGGACGAGACAGGAAAGAAGATGAGTAAAAGTAGGAGAAACTACAAACCCATGGATGAGGTATTAGATGAGTATGGAGGAGATATCCTAAGATATTTTATTCTTAACTCAACAATCGTAAATGGACTAGACGGGATATTTAGTGCTGATTATCTAAAAGAGGCAAGGAGGGAGTTTTTTATTCCCCTTTGGAACTCTCTTAAATACTTCTTAATTTATGCAAACGAATACAACTTTGAGCCTAAGAATGATAAGCCTAGTTCCAGTAACGTGTTGGATATATGGATTCTTACTAGACTACAAGAGACTATTAATGAGGTTCACTGTAATTTAGAAAAATATAATATTATGAATGCTACTAAAGCGTTAACACCTTTTGTAACAGATTTATCAACCTGGTTTATCCGAAGATCTAGAGAAAGAATCAAAGGTGGAGATATGGGGGCTATTCACACCCTATATTATGTTTTGTCTCAGTTTACTAAGTTGATTGCTCCGTTTTTCCCTTTTATCTCGGAAAATATTTATGAGGTTTTAGGGTTAAGAGATCTAAATAAGCTTGAATCAGTACACCTTGATTTTATACCTGATATTGAAAAGGTAGCAAAGAAAGATTTAGAGGTTCTTGAAGAGATGAGAAAAGCCAGAGAACTTGCCTCTGTAGCTTTAGCTCAAAGAACTGACAAAGGAATTCCTGTTAGACAGGTTCTATCTAAGTTCTCAGTTCCAAAGGAGTTAAGTTTAGAGAATGAGTATTATGAGATTGTTAAAGACGAGATAAATGTCAAAGAAGTTGTTGTTGATGATGATGATGATGATAATAAGTCTTTAGGGGTACCAGTTTTAGATACTGAGATTACAGAAGA
Source organism: Patescibacteria group bacterium (assembly GCA_018818485.1). Lineage (GTDB taxonomy): Bacteria > Patescibacteriota > WWE3 > UBA101185 > UBA10185 > JAHIRX01. The sequence continues at coordinate 1,930 of JAHIRX010000071.1, read as the reverse complement.
ACTAAAACTAGAAGGGCTAGCTCGTGAAATGGTAAGAAAAATACAGGATTTAAGAAAAGAAGCTGGTTTTTCCATTTCAGACAGGATAAAAGCATACTTTAAGGAGAGTACTGAGATTAAAAAAGTTATTGAAAAGTATGGTGATGAGGTAAAAGAAAAGGTTTTGGCAGATACCTTAGAGCCTTCCGAAGAGTATAGAGTTGAGAAGCTCTAAATGATATATTTTATATATGCAGGATCTAATTATTTCCATTAATAAAAATGTTTTACGACTTAGTACAATAGATCAAGAAACTACATTAAAGACAGCTTTAATTGATCTTCCTAAGGAAGCTGTTTCCGATTCTATTATCAAAGATCCCAGAGAAGTAGCTGAAAATATTCAAAGTATCTTAGGTTCAGTAACCCAGTTAAATAAGCAAAAACTATCCCTTACTTTTGTAATGCAGCCAGAAGAGGTTATTCTTAAGTTTATTACTGTAGGTAAAACAGCTGATAACTTTGATGCAGAAATAGTAAAAGAGATAAAAGAAAAGTTAGAGGGTGTCTCCCTTGACGATTTGTATTATTCATACCAAAAAATAGCCCCATTTTTATATCAGTTCGTAGGTATTAAAAAAGAAATCTTAGAAAGCTATCTTGATGTTTCAAATTTTTTGGGAATAGGTATTAAAAATATTATTCCTTGGGTACTGGCTCTTCCCAAATATGTAAAAGCAACAGATCCTGCAATTTTTATATCTAAATCAGGAGATAGTCAGGTTGTTGCTCTTTCTGAATTAAACGGCATATTTTTCTCAGGTGTATACGAAGAAGAAAGATCTCCAGAGGACATAAACAAGCTTGTGAAGGACCTATCTTTCTACAAAAGATCAACACCAATTAGCAAGGTCTATACACTAAATTACGATTCATTTACATTAGAAGGTTACGAAGTTGTTCCAATAGGATTACCAGACTTTAGTGACGGAGCCGAGGTTTCTCCAGGTTATGAACTTAATGTAATTACTAATTATCTATTGGATTCAGATAAAGATTTAGTTCAGATGCAGTTAAATGTTCTTAATTTGCTTCCTCTTCCTGTTATTGAGCAAAAGAATGCTGTTATGGTTGCAGCAGGTGGTGCGATGACAGCCCTGCTTCTCGTAGGCGTAATTTATGGTGGTTACATGCTTATTAGGGGTAGTCCCGTGCCTGGTGAGAACTCAATAGCACAAAGTAATCAAGAAAAAACTAGTGTTTTAAGTGAAAGTTCGGTTAAGGAAAAATCGGAAACAGGGGCAGAGGAAGTACAAAGACAAGATTTAAAGATTAGGATAGAAAATGGTTCAGGGGCTACTGGAACTGCTGCAAAAGCTGAAGATCTACTGAAAGAGCTAGGTTATGCTGTGTTAGAGATAGATACCGCAGGTGAAACAAGAGAGGGCACATTACTTAGGTTTAAACAGGATAAAATTGATCTTTATAAGGGCGTAGTTACGGCTGATTTAGCGGAAAAAATTCCAAATATTGCGATAGAGGAAGACTTAGATACTGGTGTAGAGTATGATTTACTGATAATAATAGGATCTGATAATAAGCTTTAATCTTGCTCTAACAATGTTTTTAGTGTAATATCCTAATGTTTTGATCATGGAAAAATATGCTGTAGTACAACTTAGCGGAAAACAATATTTAGTCAGAGATGGCGATGTTTTTGAGGTTGAAAGACAACCAAAAATACCCAAATTTGATGTTCTAATGTATTTTGATGGTAAAAAACATGACATTGGTGAGCCAGATTTAAAAGATACACCTGTAAAACTTTCAGTAGAAGAAGATATTAAGGGAAAAAAGATTAGAGTAGCAAGATTTAAATCAAAATCTAGATACCGAAAAGTAAGGGGACACAGACAACCTTTAAGTGTTATTAAAGTATCTTTTGGTTCTG